>JBKJOA010000102.1:0-3461 GCA_046593365.1 Limisphaerales bacterium | reverse complement strand
CCGCCGGTTTTGCAGGCTTCGATCCATTCGTTATGGTGCCCGATGGAGTTGGGAATAAAGGGCGTTGGCGCGACGAAATCTTTGAAGTCTTGTTCCGGCAAGAGACGGTGTTTCCCGTAGCTTGATTGCAATTTTCCCTTCGATCCGATGAACAACGTGCCGTCGTCAGGCCAACTTTCTTTGGAGCACTCTGGGAGCGGTGGTCTTTTGGCACCCTGATACCAAACCAGTTTCACAGGCGGCTTTGAACCGCGCGCGGGATAATTAAATGTCGCAATCATCCAGGTTGGCACCTCAATCTCGTCCACGGGCGGACCTTCGGATTCCACCGTGAGCGGATAACGCAAATCCAGCGCCCAGTGAGACAGGTCAATGTGATGACAGCAAAAATCAGTCATGGTGCCGCCGCCAAATGCCCAATAATTCCTCCAAGTAATCGGAACATATTTCGGGCAGTAAGGATGCGGTTCGATTGGTCCCAGCCAAAGATCGTAGTGCAAATTTGACGGCACAGGAGCGGTGACCGGTTTCCCTGTGTTGCCATAAACTGCAGCAACCCAAACATGGATTTCCCGAACGTCACCAATCGCGCCGCTCTGAACCAACTCCACCACACGACGATAATTATCGCTGGCGTGAATCTGGTTTCCCATTTGCGTAACCCGTTTATGCTTTTTAGTTAACTCCGAAATGATTCTGGCCTCCGAAACCGTGTGCGTAAGAGGCTTTTCGCAATAGACATGCCGCCCACTTTTCAATGCGGCGGCGGTCGCAACGGCATGAGTGTGGTCAGGAGTTCCGATCACCACTGCATCAATATCTTTTTGCTCAAGCATCTTTCGAAAATCATTGTAGGTTTTCGCGCCTGGATAGTTTTTTCCAACGGCGGTCAAATAATTGTCGTCGATGTCGCAGAGCGCGACAATGTTCTGGCCGGAAACTTCTTTCAAATCATCTCCGGCGCGATGCTCAACCCCAATCACCCCGATGTTTAATTTCTCATTAGGCGAAATTTTGTTTCGCCCAAAGGAGCTGCTCTTGCCAATGAAAAAAAGCCCCGCTGCCGCAGCCGAACTTTTTCCGATGAACTGACGACGGCTATATTGATTTTTCATCTTAGTTTTTTGTTTTGATTTCGTTTCGAGGAATTTCGCGCAAGTAAACATTTTTAAACCAGAGCGTGTTGCCATGATTTTGCAATTCAATTTGGCCGAACGGATAAATCGGTTTGTTGCGTTCCCAATAATTTTCCATCGTGACATTGTTCACGACCAATTCGTTGTTCAGGAAAACATGCACTTTTTCGCCCACCATTAAAATACGAAATCGATTCCACTCGCCAACGTAATGATCAGCATTTTTAGAAGCGAAGTTTTGATTTTTTTGATTGTTGTAAAGTCCGCCAGAGCCAAGGTGCTTGGGGTCAACTCCACCGCTGTTCTGCTCCCAAATTTGCACTTGAGGCGAACCGCGCAGATAAATCCCGCTGTCCCCTTTCGGTAGAATTTTCCAATCCACGAGCATTTCAAAATCGCCGTAATCCTTGGCCGTGCAGAGACTTTCACCTTTGCCGCTGAAAACTAAAACGCCTTTTTCCACCTTCCAGTTTTTGCGCATCGACTCATCGGCGATAGTTTGGGCTTTGGCCAATTCTTCCGGCGCCATTTTTGCACGCTTTACCGGATCAGCGACCAAGCCTTTCCAATTGGTCAAGTCGCGGCCATTAAAAAGTGCGGCAAATCCGGCAGGTGGAACATTGTCGCGTTCAAAATATTTTGGCAGTTCCTTGATGCGAATATTGCGGAACTCCACCTTGCTGTTATGTCCGAGCAGACCGATGTGGCCGCGCGTGCGTAACATTCCGGGATGGATGCCTAAAATCTCGGCATCTCTAACGCTATTAACATTGCCATCGACTACTTTTTTGCCATTTAGAACGATCGTGATGTGCCGTCCGTCAGCCTTGATCTCGTAACGATTCCATTCGCCCGGTGGTTTCAATGCGCCACGTTTCGCCGCTAAAATTCTATAAAGCGAGCCGCAGTTTTGACCCGTTTGCAAGTGGGCGTATTGCGGCGAACTATCGTCCAGAACCTGTATCTCATTTCCGATGTAAGCGATTTCGCCGGACTCAAGCGGCGCGCGAATACCGATCCCGTTGTTGGCTCCGGGCGTCAATTTGAAATCAAGCCGCAAAACGAAATCGGAATATTCTTTGACGGTGAACAAATCGTTTCCGCCATCGGCGGGACAAACAATTGCGCCATCTTTCACAAAATAACCTGGTCCCTTTTTTTGCACGAGCGTCCAGCCATTCAAAGTTTTGCCGTCGAAGAGCGAGACGAATCCTGCTTCGGTCTTCGGTTCCGAGGTGGCGCAAGAAGCGAAAGCCAGCGAGCACGCTGCAGTTAAAAAGAATTTTATAGATTTCATACGTAAGATTTTGAAGACAACGAGCCGGTCATTGAATTTGTCGTGGGTTGAAAAACATTTCGCTCATCAATCATGAGGGAACTTCTGCACTAAGTTCCTTTCGCGTTCAATGATAAAGGTGAAAACAGAGTGATTTTAACATTTTTTCCGAAGTTGCAAAAAAAACTAAATTTTACTTTTCTTGAAGCGCCCAATACTCATCAAAAAATCCCGCAGTCACCACATCTCCCGGCGCTTTAGCCGAGATCGGCACATTCAAATCGACGACAGCGTAGTCGGGAAGTTTGGGAACTTGCCGCGCGTTGCTTAGATAATCGTATTCGCGAAAAGTAAAACCACTGTTCAAAACGACGTAAAGATTCGGGTTGAGCGGATTTGGGAAAATGTAAATCAGCGCGTGATTTAAGGAAGCAAAGGTTTGTTTTCCAACCGTGATGTTCTGCGCGTCCCAATGAATTGGAAGCTGCGCCACATTTTTCGAGAGTAACATTCTCGTGAGAAGCCGATTGCTCTGCGGATCGCCCCACAAGATTAAATTGCTCGATGCAATGTCTTCTTCGGAAATGTCTGAATCATTTTTTACGCGCGTCTCTCCGCGAAATTGGCTGCGCCATTGGTTCGTCGCATGAGCTAATTCCGATTCAACCCATTTGCCGATTTTCTCGTTCATCGGTTGGCCGGTTGGCCGAACCATGACGAATGAATCCATGAAGGCGTCATCAATTGGTCCCTGCAACCCGTGACGTTTGCGAATTCTTGGGTCCTCGGTCGCAAGCACCATCCATTTCTTCCCGTCCTTCTGATAATGCGCTGTCCATGAACGGTCTGAGAAAACTGCGGGCGCTTCCAATTCTTTTCCATCGATCACGACTTTCGGCTTTTGGAAATTATCGAACGGACACAAACCGGGTGGCATCGAAAGCGTGAGCGCGGAAACATTCTTCGTCGTCACTTTGATTTCGCGTGGATTGATGATTTCCGCATCCACATCAGCGCGTTCCCAGTGTTGATCGAGGCCGTCCACTTTT
>JBKJOA010000452.1:0-7675 GCA_046593365.1 Limisphaerales bacterium | reverse complement strand
CTTTCTTGAGATTCGGATTCATGGTGCGCTGAATCTTCTTAACCTTTGCTAAATTTCGCCACGTCATTGGCATTCGCCCCATCATGCACAATCGACATCAGCGCGCGTGTCATTCCGGCAGGATCGCTGTGTTGAATGATGTTTCTCCCATAAACAATTCCCGCCGCGCCTTGTTTGATTAAATTTTCCGTGCGTTCCAAAATTTCTTTGTCGGGGGCTTTGCCGCCGCCGCGAACGAGAACGGGAATGCGACCGGCGATTTCCACAACTTTGTGATAAACGCTCACGTCATCGGTTGGATCGGCTTTGATGATGTCTGCGCCGAGTTCGACGGCTTGACGCACGAGCGGAAGAATTTTTTCCAAGTCGCCATCGACCATGTAACCGCCCGCTTTTTGGTTTGATTGAAAAACCAGCGGCTCAATCATCAGCGGCATTCCGATGCGGTCGCATTCCGGTTTGATTTTCAAAATGTTCTGAATGCATTGATCGGTGACTTCGGGTTGTTCGGGAATGCGAAAGAGATTTACGACGACGCACGTTGCATCGAGTCGCAATGCTTGTTCAACCGGTTTCTCGATCATGCGGCTGAACAACGTGCGCGGAAGTTGATTGCCGTAAACATTCGCGACATCGGTGCGCAGAACCAGCGTTGGTTTTTCTTTTCCAGGAAGGGACTGCAAATAATGCGCTTGGCCAACGGTGAGTTGAATGGCGTCAGGCGCGGCTTCGACAAGAGTGCGAACACATTTTTCAAGATTTTCAATTCCTTGTAGAAATCCGCGTTCGTTAAAAAATCCGTGGTCCACCGCGACATCGAAGCAGCGATTTGACTTGGCGTTAAAGAGGCGATTCAGGCGATAAAGTTTCATAAATGCGCCTCGTGTTAATCATTTCCAGCCTATGTCGTCGATGCTAATTTACGTCTCCGTTATGCGAATCTGCACCGCAGCTCTCCTGTTTCTGATCACAATTATGGCCAATAGCTCTTCTTTCGGCACCACTTCACCCGACACCAACCCAAGTCATTTCATTGGCTTAAATAAATTTTCCAAATTCAAAAAAGAATTATCAGGCAACGAAGTGATTTTGACATCGCCGGAAATCAAATCGCCGATTGCGTGGGATGAATTGGTTGTGTCGTGGAATGCAACTGCGCCTTCGGGGACTTATCTGAAAATTGAGGCGCGCGGGATTTATCCAGATCGAACGACGAGGTATTATACAATGGGGTTGTGGTCGGAGAACATTCCTGGCTTCCAAGGAGAAAGTGTGAAAGGACAAAAAAATTCAGACGGAAAAGTTAGCACTGACACTTTAATTCTGATGCAGCCCTGCCAACGAGTGCAGATCCGAGTATCGCTCGGCTGCTCAAAAAAAGACGTTAAACCCAAATTAAAATTTCTAGGCCTCTCTTTCTGGAACAGCAAAGCGACAACAACGTCGCTCCCGGCCAACAAAAAAGCGTGGGGAAAAATCATTGAGACGCCGGAACGATCCCAAAATTCTTATCCGGAAGAAGAGGGTTGGTGCAGTCCCACGTCGCTTGCAATGGTGTTGATGCGCTGGTCGGAGGTGTTGCAGCGTCCAGACTTAAATGTAGATGTCCGGGAGTGCGCCGCAGGCGTGTACGACAAAAATTATGGCACGGGCAACTGGCCTTTTAACACCGCTTACGCGGGAAGATTTGCTGGAATTCGTGCCTACGTGACGCGCTTCACGGATATTTCCGAGTTGGAAGATTGGATCGCATCCGGGATTCCCGTGATTATTTCCGCGCCGTTTCATTTGCTGGAGTCGGGGCGAAAAGACACCGGGAGCGGTCACGTCATCACCTGTATCGGGTTCACCAAAACCGGCGATGTCGTCATAAATGATCCGGCGACAAACTTGAACAAGGGCCAGAAAGTTCGACACATTTACAAACGCGAGAACGTGATCAATGCGTGGAAAAAATCGAACAACACGGTTTATCTCGTTTACCCGACTTCCGCAAAAATTCCGAAAAACCGTCTTGGCCATTGGGAGAAGAAGTAATTTAATCCGCGCATGTTTTCACATGTTGTCATTTTTTGGACTGACCCGAGCAACCTAACCACCGCTCAAGAATTATTGGACGGAATGGAAAAATTCCTGCGCCCAATTCCCGGCGTGCTTCACTTTCATGCGGGGAGAATGGTGGGGAGTCCTCGACCCGTGGTGGACCAGACTTATCAGGTCGCGCTCAATTTAGTCTTCCCGGACAAGCAGGCGCAGGACGATTATCAGGTTCATCCGTTGCATGTGGAATTCGTGGAAACGGTTTTCAAGAAGGTTTGCAAAAAGGCGTTGATTTACGACTTCGCGTGATCTGGCCTGCGCTGAATTTTAGCGCGTGGATGGAATTTTTCGTGGACTTCCCGCAAGCGAGATCCGGCGACGTGCGTGTAAACTTCCGTCGTGTTGATGGTCGCGTGCCCCAGTAATTCCTGGATCACGCGTAAGTCCGCGCCATGTTCAAGCAGATGCGTCGCAAAACTGTGGCGCAGCATGTGCGGGGTGACATTCCGCTCAATTCCAGAAAGGCGCACCCGCCGCTTAATGCGCCACCAAAGAGTGACAGAGGCAAAGGGTGTTCCTCGACGCGTGAGAAAAACATTTCCGGGCGATTTTCTATTTACGAGTGTCGGGCGGGCGGAATGCAAAAAGCGTTCAAGGGCCTCAACCGCTTTTTTGCCGACCGGCACAACGCGTTCCTTATTTCCTTTGCCAATGACGTTAATGAAGCCAGCTTCAAGATGAAGTTGTTCCAGTCGGATATTTTTCAACTCCGACAAGCGCAGGCCAGAGGCGTAGGCCAACTCCAAAATGGCCTGATCGCATAAATGCGTTATCGTTTCCGGAATTAGCGGAGTAAGAAGTCTTTCAATTTCAGCACTGGAAAGCGCTTTCGGCAAACGCTTCCACCGGCGTGGCAAGGAAAGATTTTCAGCGACATTCAGCGGTAAAAGTTTTTCCTGCTCGGCAAATCGATAGAACGCGCGTAGGGCGGCGATTTCCAGATAAACACTTTCGGAACTCAATTTGCGGGGGGAGTTTTCTGGTTGATTTTCCAAAGAGCGTTGCCGTTCGCTTTCGATAAACGCCATCAAATGAGACAGACCAACTAATTTCCAATCACAGATTTTTTCCTTCCCTGCCCATGCCACAAATCTTCCGAGCAAACCTGCGTAGGTTTTTTGGGTGTGCTCGGAGTGTCCTCGCTCATGCCTGAGGTAAACCAAAAAATCTTCGATGAAGTTCTGCACCAAAGAAGCTTAAACCGTGCGACGCGTTGGCCGCACGAACAAAGACCTAACGATTTGTCGGGGCAATGAGATCAGTGGGTGGTGCGTTGGTGCGCTGGCGACGGGATCCATCCTTTGGGAATTTGCGGCGGAAATCTTCCATCGACTCGTCAGGTTTGCGTTGGGCTTTAATTTTTTCCTCGAACTTCTTTTGCTGCTCCGGGGTCAGTTGTAATCGAATTTGCTCACGGACCTTTTTGATTTCCTCCTTCATTTCTGGCGCGATTTTTTCCCGGATTTCTCTCGTGTGATCCTGGCTTTCCTTCAAAATCTTTTCAATACTCACTCGCTGCTCCGGGGTCAGGTTGAGGTCGCGATCCAGGCGGCGGAGAAATTCCCGCTGAACCTGATGCGAGGCGGAAGGAGGAGCGTTACTGACCGCGCCGGTAAACGGGTGGCGATTTTCCAGTTTGCGTGAAGTTTTTTTGTTGATCAGCACGCCCAGCACGACGCCCGAGCAAAAGATCACCAACGTCGCTAAAATGATTCTCCAGGAACTCACCAAACATCCTCACCGATTGCTATCGCCGAATGTTCGCCCAAGGCAGCGTAAACCGTTTCATTCAACTCCTGTGAAAGCTCGGCGTTTTCGTTCGATGCCGTTTGATAAGACCAACCGCCCAACAGCGCCATGGCAACGACACACGCCGCAGCCGCCCGCCAGAGCGCACCGCCCCACATCTCGATCGCGTTTACGACCGGCTTGGCCAAGTGGGCCATGATCCGTTTTTCAAAGGCGAATGGAACATGGTCGCTCGGCGGATTTTTCCGCGCTACAACCATCAATTTGGCCTGAAGTTGCTGTAAATTCATACTCACAATAATTTTAGACGGGCACTTTCATTTCACGGTTACAGGTACTTATCGCGACTTATTTTCGCCACGATTTTGCGCATCTCGGCCCGAGCACGAAACGCGCGCACTTTGACCAGCGGAACAGACCAGCCAGTCAATGCTGCGATCTCTTTAACGGAGCGCTCTTCGATTTCCAATAGAGTGATGACCAACTGCGCGGCAGGCGAAAGTTGAGTCAATATTCTATCCACCAGTGCTTTGGCAGCAGTCGCGTTTTCGTCGGCAGTGTCGGGTTGAACGACAAACCGGTCAAGCCACTCTGATTCCGGCTCAGTCAACTCGCTGAAAGCCGTTTCGCGATTCCGTTGATGTCCGCGCAAAAAATCGTAACAGGTTCGCACCGCCAGCCGCATCAACCAATGTTCAAAGGGCGCTTCGCCGCGAAAACTTTTCAACTTTTGAAACGCTTTGCAAAAAATTTCCTGAACAATGTCTTCAACTTCACTTTCGCGACGGGCATAACGCCGCGCCGTCGCAAACACCCGGGGCTGATATTTTTTAATCAATGGCTCAAAACTGCTCTCATCGCCCTTCAGCACAGCGGCAATCAGCTCCGAGTCATTGGGTTCCATCGTGTCCAATTAGTCGCAAATCAATGCTTCTGTCAAAAGTAGAAAGCCACCGCCAGCGGCAGTGGCTTTCGTGCGCTAAGAATCCTGATTTATTTGTCGGCGGGCTTTTCAGTAGCTGGCTTTTCCGATGCGGGTTTGGCGCGGCGATCCGCTCCACCTTCACCACGGCGTTGTTCCATAAATTTCTTACGCATCTCGAGTTTTTCCAACGTGGTTTTTTCTGCGTCAGTGATGCTTCCATCCGTTTTCTTTTTTTCCAACTCGGCGAGTTTTTTGTCCGTAGCGGCTTTGATTTTGGCGCGGCGTTCGTCTTGGGGAAGATTCTTCAGTTCTTCGGGATCGAGACCCAATTCCTTGGCCATTTTCTTCATTTCTTCGCCGCGTCTTTCCAGACTGGCGGTGCCTTCCGGGTGCTTTTCGCGAAATTCCTTCATCTTCGCTTGGCGTTCTTCGGGCGTGAGGTTCTTCAACTTCTCACGGAGTTCTTCGCGGTTCGGACGCCCTTCCGGTTTCGCATCTTCAGCTTGAACCAACTGCGGCGCAGAGTAGGCCATTAACCCTGCCACTGCACAAATAAGTTTAATGTTTTTCATATCGTTTTATAAGTATTGTTTTGTTCTGCATAAGGAGAGACGAGGCCACAACTTTCAAAGTTACACGATAAAAAGGTTTCTCCACTGCGACCACCAATCAACTTCGGATGATTCAACCTGAAATTCTTCCTCGTGGCAGAGTTTCGAAAGAGCGCCGCTAATTTTTTATGGCACGGTCTCATATTCCAAAAAATGCCGACAGCGATGAAGAAATAATCAGACGAAAGATTCTCACTGCGGCTCGCAGGAATGCCGCTAATTTTTTGTTCCGTAAACTAAAGTTTTAATTGCGTAAAGCGACGTTTGCGCCGTGATAAAAACCGTTTTCCCATCCTTGCCCCCGAAACAAAGGTTTGCGGGAGTTTCAGGCACAAGAATTTTTCCAATCAACGAACCGTCTGGCGCGAAGATGTGGACACCATCGCCTGCGCTCGACCAAATCCGTCCATCGGCATCGCAGCGAATTCCATCAGGCCCACCGTGGTCGATCACGCAGAAGACTTTTTCGTGGGTGAGCGTTCCATCCTTTTGCACAGCGAAAACCCGGATATGATGCGGCTTGCCGGAGTCGGCGATGTAAAGTTTCTTCTGGTCAGGAGAAAAACAAAGACCATTCGGCTTGTTGAAATCCTTAACCACCACCGTCGTTTTTCCGCTCTTCGGTTCAAACCGATAGACGTAATTGCCTTCAACCTCGCGCTTGTTGTTGCCCAATCCATAATCGGGATCGGTGAACCAGATCGTGCCGTCAGACTTCACCACCACATCATTCGGGGAATTGAATTTTTTCCCTTCGGATTCCGAGACGACCGTTTTGATCGCCCCATCTTTCTCGGTCAAAGAGACACGCCGACTCGAATGTTCTGCGGTCACCAAACGGTTCTTGCGATCCATCGTGTTGCCGTTCGCGTTATGGCTGTCTTGGCGGAAAATAGTGACACCCGTATCCTTGCTCCACTTTTTTAACTGGTTCGAAGGAATGTCGCTGAAAATTAAATAGCCCCCCTTTTCAGGAATCCAAACCGGCCCTTCCGTGAACTTGAAATCGCCCGCGAGCTTTTCGATCTTCGCTCCTGCCGGAATGATTTTCTTAAACTCCGCCTCGTTCTTGATTTCAAAATCTGCTGCCATTGCAACCATGTGAGCCGCGAAAATTGTCGCTGTAAAAATTGAAATCCGGGTTAAGCGCCGAGTTGTTGTTTTCATTTTAAGATCGAATTATTTCAGCCATTGCGGAATTTTTTCGCCCGCCCAAATTTCCTCGACCGACTGCCGCTCGCGAATGACCGCCGTGTCCTTGCCGTTCACCAAAACTTCCGCCGCGAAACCGCGCGCGTTGTAATTTGAAGCCATCACAAATCCGTAAGCACCGGCGCTGAGCAAGGCGAGGTAATCCCCTTCTCCAACTTTTGGCAGGGGCCGATTCTTGCAGAAGATATCGCCTGATTCGCAAATCGGACCGACCACGTCCGAGGAAATCTTCGCACCCCTCTTCTTCGTGAGCGGAACAATTTCATGGTAGGAATCATAAAATGCCGGACGAATCAAATCGTTCATCGCCGCGTCCACAATGACAAAATTCTTTTTACCGGTCCGCTTCACATATTCGACACGCGTCACCAGGATGCCCGCATTGCCTGTAATAAAACGCCCCGGCTCCAACAAGATTTTCAATCCCAGCGGCTTCAACAATGGAACGAGTTTTTCCGCGTAACTATTCGGGGTCAGGATGTTTTTGGCTTTCGCTGTTTTCCACCAACCCGGCGAACCGCTTTCCAATGCGGGATCATAAACGATTCCCAATCCCCCACCGACGCTGAAAAATTCAAATTGATATTTCGCCGCAAGTTTTTCTACGAGGGGCAAAACTTTTTTGACGGCCAGTTCGAAGGGGGTCACTTGCGTGAGCTGCGAGCCAATGTGCATCTGAATTCCGCGCAGTCGGAGATTTTTCAATTTGCTCGCGCGCGCGTAAACGCCTTCGACCTGCTCAAAGGCGATGCCAAATTTATTCTCATAAGTGCCCGTTGTGATTTTGGCGTGGGTGTGGGCATCGATGTTTGGATTCACGCGCACGGCAACGGGCGCGATTTTTTTCAAACTCGCGGCCACTCGATTGATCCGCGCCAACTCCGGTTCACTCTCGGCGTTGAACGAATAAATTCCCTGCTTCAACGCATGGGCAATTTCCTCTTCCGTCTTCCCGACGCCCGCAAAAATGCATTTGGCCGCGTCACCGCCCGCCGCGATCACTCGCTTGAGTTCACCACCACTTACGATGTCAAACCCGCTGCCAAGATTGGCCAGGGTGCGAATGACCGCTAAATTT
>JBKJOA010000380.1:0-3570 GCA_046593365.1 Limisphaerales bacterium | reverse complement strand
GTTGTTTCGCGTTCTGCCGCGCGCCCGGGAAATTTTTTGGACGAGCGCAGACTTCCAAACAAATTTAGAGCGCTGGATTGCGGTTGCACGAGGGCTGTGCCGTCGGGCCGGACGGTCCATTCGAGCCGCTGGCGCGGTTTGACTTTTAACGCTTCTCGAACTTCGAGCGGAACGGTTGTCTGTCCTTTGTCAGTTAATGTTGATGACGACATGAATGGAAATTAGCCAATTATTTCTCGCGAAGCCAGTGCGCGTTCATTGTGTCCTCACAAAAATCTGTTCCGCCTCGTGTCTGCGCAACGTGAGATTGTAGCCGCGCACTTTGATTTCCACGGGATCGCCGAGTGGCGCGAAGCGGACGAGTTGCACGGGCGTGCCGACGAGCAATCCCATTTCGAGAAGACGCGCGCGGTCGGTCGGCGGAATTTTTATTGCGGTAACGGTGGCGGTGCTGCCGACCTGCAACGAGGTCAATGGTTGGCTGGACTCGGGCATATTAAGCAGCCCTTTTTTCGACAACCGGTTCGACTAAAATATGTTCAGCAAGTTTCGTGCTAATGCCGAGCCGCGCGTGACAAACCTGGCAAATAATATTGGTGTGGCGGCTGATGAGACGGATTTTCTGGTCTTCGCAAAAACCCATTTCGCGCAGGCGGCTGGTGACTTCGGGCGAAGCGGAAACCTGTTTGATGCGAACGGACGCCCCAGCTTTGACATGGCTGAGTGGAAAAAAACTATCGGTTCGTGCCGTGCTATTGAGTGATTCGTTCACCGTTCGCCGAAAATAAGCCAGTTGAGACTCGGTTGCAAGAGGCATTCTTGCCATGCGCAGGCTTGCTCTCAACACCGGTGTCTCGGTGAACACCTGGAAACTGCGGAGCGGACTCTTTATTTGACGAACGTCGGAACTTGCCTCCACAATCCCTCTGCGAAATGACTTTATCTTTTCAGCGGTGGCAATTTTTAACAGCGCCACAATTTCTCGGAAATCTTCATGGATAGCACTGGAGTTCATCGCCCGCGCAATCTGGATTGGAAACGCGCCGCCGCTTTGCTTTACGGCGATTGGGGCACAAGCAAGGCGTATGTCATTGGCCTGGCGTTTGTTGCTGCGGGTTATTCGTCGCTCCCTATCATTCTGGCGGTTTGCATCCTGACCGGAATTGTTGGCTTCAATTACATTCTGATCTGCAAACATTTTCCCGATGGCGGTGGAGTTTATTCTTCAGCGCGAAGCCAAAGCCGATTGCTGGCGGTGATCGGGGCACTTTTGCTCGTGGCGGACTTGACGGTGACGGCGGCCATGAGCGGTTGGGCGGCGATCATTTATTTTGGAGTTCCCAAGGAGTACGTTGCCTTCGCCACGCTCGGGTTGATTTTTGGCGTGGGAATCATGAATTATTTCGGCCCGAAACACAGCGGAAGTCTCGCCGTGACATTGGCTGTCCCGATGGTGTTGGTGGTGCTAGCGATTATCGGCCTGAGTATTCCCTATCTTTCGGCCGTTAATCTGGAACCGACTCATATCAGTTTTAGCAAAAACTGGGTGGCATTCGTGGGCGTTATCCTCGCTTTGAGCGGCGTCGAGGCCATCGCGAATCTCACCGGAGTTTTAAAATTAGATCCCGGCGCAACGATGGAAAAACCGAAGGTCGGACGAAGCGCAACCAAAGCGATTGTCATCATCGCCATAGAAGTCGTTCTTGGAACCGCTCTGTTGGGTTGGGCAATGCTGTCGTTGCCAAAGGAATTGCAGCCGCAGTTGGAGTTGCGATGGGAAGACATGCTCCGTTTTCTGGCGGAGGAATACGGCGCGATGAGTTTTGGCATCCCGTTTGGCAATCTTTTCGGCATTGTCGTTGGCATCGTGGTGGGACTTCTATTGTTGAGCGCGGTTAACACGGCTATCGGGGCGTTGATCGGTTTGCTTTACATGGTCGCGCGTGATGGCGAAATGCCGAAGAAATTCACTCGCCTCAATTCCCACGGTGTTCCCTGGATACCGCTCGCGATTGCCATGGGGTTGCCCATGCTGGTTCTCGCGTTTGCGCGGAGTCTCGAGAGTCTGGCCAATCTATACGCGATTGGAGTTGTCGGAGCCATCGCGCTCAACCTCGGTTCCAGCACGTTCAATAAAGCGCTCGGACTGAAAGTTTGGGAACGAATCGTCATGGGTGGAACTTTCCTCGTGTTGATGGCGGTGGAGGTCACCATTGCCAAAACCAAACCTGACGCCCTGTTTTTTGTGGTGTGCATTTTAGGAATTGGATTGGGACTGCGGGGTTATGCGCAGCGACGCGCGGGATTGAGAACGTTGACGGTTCGGCAAGAAGTCGCCGAGCGAGTTGCGCCCGAGTCGGTGGCGGATTTCAAACTGAATCTCAGCCCGGGACAGGCGATCATGGTTGCTGCGCGAGGAATGACGCCCGTGCTGAAATTTGGTTTAGAAGAGGCCCGCTTGCGACAAGGAACACTTTACGTTCTCTACGTGAAGGAACTCGCGGTGAATTTGCCCGGTCCCGTTCAAGGGACTGAACGTCCGCGCTGGCAAGACGATCCGCAGGCCGCAGAAATCATGTATGCCATGTTGGAACTTGGACGGCAACACGAGGTGGTTATTCTTCCGCTCTATGTTGTGAGTGAAAATCCCGCGACAACGATTCTCGATCTTTCCGCCACGCTCGGCATCGACATTCTGGCGCTCGGCTCGACGCATCGCTCGCGACTGGTTTCTCTCTTGAAAGGCAACGTTGTTACAGAAGTTGCCAAAGATTTACCCGAGAATATTAATCTGATCATTTACGGTTAACGTAGGAGACGACTGATTCCACACTTCAAAAAACTTTCCTAGACAAAAACTTCATCCCGCCGCGTCATTCTTCAAAGCATGGCAGCGCCACTTAATCTGGAACGTCTTTACGACGAACATTCGCAGGCGCTGTTTGCATTCCTGCTGAATTTCACTCGCAGCGAAGCCGATACCCGCGATCTGCTTCAAGAAATTTTTGTTAAACTCGCCCGCCAGCCTGATTTGCTCAAAGGCGTTCGCGAGGAAAGAGCGTTTCTCATCCGGCTCGCCCACAATGCGGCGATTGATCTGATGCGGCGAAGCGGCACGCGCGAAAAAAACTATTCCCAACTCGCCAGCGAATCCGAATCCATTTTTGCGAACAGCGACAATCCCGATGAAGAAGAATTTCGCCGGTCGTTGTCCGAAGCGCTGGCGGATTTGCCGACGGAACAGCGCAGCGTCGTTCATCTGAAGCTCTGGGAAGGATTGACCTTTGAAGCCATTGCGGACGCGTTGGAAATCCCGACGAACACCGCCGCGAGTCGATTTCGCTACGGCTTAGACAAATTGCGCGAGCGGCTGCGTCCACTTTACGAGGAAATAAAATGAAACGGTTGAACGAGAGTTCCGGTAGCGGCCGACGTGAGGGGGCGGACGGCGGTGCTAAATCCAAACCGCCTCCTCACGTCGGCGGCTACGAAATTTGAAATTATGAACTCCGACGATTTTGAAAAACGACTTGAACGGCAAACCATTCGACCCATTCCCGGCGAATGGCG
>JBKJOA010000116.1:0-3555 GCA_046593365.1 Limisphaerales bacterium | reverse complement strand
GGCGATCACGGGCGGCATTCTGGCGATTTGGATTCGTGGAATGCCCTTCACGATTTCGGCGGGCGTCGGTTTCGTGGCATTAAGCGGCGTGGCTGTTTTGAATGGGCTGATTATGATCAGCTATTTCAACTCACTCCGCGAACAAGGCCGATCTCTCCACGACGCCGTCCGAGAAGGCGCGCTGACGCGGCTTCGTCCTGTGCTGATGACTGCGTTGGTGGCGAGCCTTGGTTTTGTGCCAATGGCGATTGCGACCGGCGCGGGCGCGGAAGTGCAACGTCCCCTCGCAACGGTCGTCATCGGCGGAATCATCAGCTCGACTTTCCTGACCCTGGTATTGCTTCCGACGCTTTACGAATGGGTTGAGAAAAGAAAAGAAAAGGCAGAGGCGAAAACTGCTTCTACAACATCAACGTAAAAATAAAAATATGAAAACATCACTGAAGCTCCTCACATTGGCTGGCGTCCTTTGCGCCGGGTTATTCACTGCACCCGCCGCTGAAAAGAAAGTCGAAGCTGGCCCCAAGGGTGGCCGCATTCTCGAAAAGACCAGCCCCAAGGCTGAGTTCTTCGTCGAGAAGGATCACACGGCAAGCATCACATTTTACGATGCGAACATGAAACCTGTCTCAGTCAGCGAACAGAACGTCACCGTTATGGCGGACACGAAAGACGGGAAAGAGAAAATCGAATTCGAGAAAAAAGACGATGTTCTCGTCAGCAAAGCGAAACTACCCAACGTCGAAAGCGGAAACGTGGTTGTCCAATTCAAGGAGAAGGCCGACGCCAAACCGCAAAACTTCCGTTTTAAAGTGAACACTGAAACTTGTGGCGGCTGCAAACGGGCGGAATACGCCTGCAACTGCCACGAGTAATTAAGTTTCCAAGTGTTCTAAACAAAGTGCCGTGTCTTTCCAAACTCACGGAGTAATAACCCGCCGAATCTTGCCGCAGACTTGCAATCATTGCGGCCAACAATTCTAATCTTCATCCATGAACGCGCTTTATTACGGGGACAATCTTCATGTTCTCCGCAACGAGATCAAAGACGAGAGTGTTGATTTGATTTATCTCGACCCGCCGTTTAATTCCAAACGCGATTACAATCTCCTTTTCAAATCGCCTGTAGCGTCGGCTCTGCGAGCCGATGGGAGTCGAGCCACAGGCTCGACGCTACACTCGCAGGCGCAGATTACCGCCTTTGAAGATTCGTGGCATTGGGGCGAACAAGCCGAACGCGAGTTCGATGAAATCCTGCACGGCAAGAACACTGACCTTGCGGAGATGATGAAGGCGTTGCGCTCCTTTCTCGGTGAGAACGACATGATGGCCTATCTGACCATGATGGCCAATCGCCTCGTCGAACTCCATCGCGTCCTCAAACCGACTGGCTCCCTTTACCTGCACTGCGACGCAACCCCTCGTGCCGGTGGCGTGTGAAAAACTTTTTGCAATTTCAAACTAAACACTAACCATGGAACTCACCTATGCCATTCACGCTTGAAGAACTCCTTCCCAATGACCAACGATTGCGCACCGTGCAACTTCACGACACTGTGCAACAAGTCATTGATCTGATGCACCAGCACGAATATAATCAGTTGCCGATTGTGGATAAGGATGGGAAAACGCTGGAACAGGTGGTTACGTTCGAGTCTATACTACAAGCCGTGCGGTCGTTTAATACGAGGCCAGAATTACTGCACATTAGAGATGTTGCCCGCCCCGTGAGGACCTACTTGGCAGACGCCGACTTGCTTGCCACGCTGGACGAAATACAACGGGATAATTTTGCTCTTATCGTTGATGAGAGCAGCGTTCTGACCGGCATCGTGACTACTGCTGATACTACGATGTTTTTTCGAGAGTATGCACAGGACATGATGCTAATCGAGGGCATCGAGTCGCGTATGAAGGAGGCGATTACCATTCTATATGCGGGCAATGACGCAGGTTTGGAATCGGCGATCGGTTCGGTAACTGACATGGCGGCAGGCACTCGTAAAAAAATTCCGGCAGCAAGCCAAGGCTATCTTGAAAAAGCCGGATTGAATGCGCCAGCATCTGGTCATGACGAAGGATTAGCTGAGGCGGAAAGTCGGCTTGCCTTGCCAAAGCCTGGCAAGGAATTCGAGATGTTATCTTTTCACTGCTGTCCGGTTTAGAAGCCTGGTAAACATGGGTGATTATGAGTGGAGGGCGATTCGGAAGGATATGGCAGTTGAGCAAGAGCCTGTGAAATGGGGATTTTCTCGAAAAGGGTGAGGCTCAAAATCTGTAGAATGGTGTAGAGACTGGAAGGCAGATGGAGACGTTTTTTCAAAATAGCGACGAGCAGGTACACGGCGATGGCACTCCAGATTTGAGTGCGCACGGCGTTCTGGCTCGTGCCGTAAAAGGCTTTGATGCGCAGATGTTGCTTGATCCATTTGAAGAACAGTTCGATCTGCCAACGGCCCTGATAGAGTTGCGCGATGGTCCGTGCGGACACGGTGAAGTTGTTGGTCAGAAAGACCAGCGCCTTGCCGGTCTTCGGATCGCGATAGCCGATGCGGCGCAACGCGACGGGATAATGCTGCCGCGGGTAAAAGCCCGCCAGTATCCACCGGACGGGAATAGCGGCGGACGCAGCGGAAGTTATTCCTGGCGCGGGTGACGAAGAAAGCCGAACACAAATGCAGACGATGCAAGCGTGCGAAATCCAGATAGCCGCGATCCATGATGTAGAACGAGCCAGCCTCCCAAGCGAGTTGATCAAGGATGTTCACGTCATGGACGCAGCCGGGCGTGATAATGATGACGGTGGGAAAGTTGCCTTGGAGCGTGAGCAACGTATGCAGTTTGATGGCGGCCTTGTGCTGGCGGAACGTCGCCCACGGAAACAATGAGAGACACAGGTCAATGGTGGTGGAGTCCAGCGCGTAGGCGGCGGCTTGGAGTTCGCTGGCGAAGGGATCGTCGGCGTAGAGCGCGGTGGCTTGCCCAATGAGAACGGGGGCGAAGTCGGCGAAGATGCGCCAGTCGCGTTTTTCGTTGGCATCGGCGAGCGTGCTGCGCGCGGTGGGTTGGCGGATGCCGGAGTGATAAAGTTTCGAGCCAAAAGACGCCAGACAAGTTTCGATGTCGCGGAGACTTTCGCGCCAGGTCAGTTGAGCGAAGGCCAGCACGAGAAACTGCTCGTAAGCGGGGAGTTTGCGGACGCGGAAGTTGCCGTGATAGCGGGCGACACACTTGTCGAAATCGTATTGGGGCAGGAAGTCCAGGAGTTGGGCGAAGACGGTGCGACCTTCGTTCATAAGTTGGAAAACTGGCAAACGCCAGTGATCCACCCTCAAAGAGTCGTTGTGAAATTGAAATCGAAAAATGCCAAGACCACGAAAACACGCCCGTTTTATCGAGGCAAAATCGGGGTCAGCCAAAACTTAACCGGACAGTAGTGTTGCAGATATAAAACTAACATTTTCTCCAGAAGATAATTTGCGAATTCTAAATCAAATAGTTTTGCTTCAAAAAACTTGCGTGTCGCGGTGCGAGCAAAACAGGACAAGTTTTGTA
>JBKJOA010000038.1:0-3767 GCA_046593365.1 Limisphaerales bacterium | reverse complement strand
GCCGCCGGTGTACTGGATTGTCCGGTCGGCACACTACGCTCGCGACTGTTTCGCGCGCGGCGGATTTTGTTTGTGAAACTGCGCGACTATGCCCAGCGAGTGGGCGTGATTCGGAGGCAACATGCCTGACCAGCCAACGCCACCCCATTTCAAGGAGGAACTCCAGGACCTCCTGGACAACCGCCTTACCGCGACGGCGTGTGCCGAAGTGGAGCGGCATCTGGAATCCTGCGTGGAGTGTCAACGCCAGCTCGAAGCACTGCGCTGGACGAAACAATTTGCCGGACGCTTTTTGCCGGTGACGGAAGCGCCTGCGGAATTGCGGGAAAAAATTCTGGGCCAACTACATCCTCCGTCACAACGTGCGGAAACTGCCCCTGCGTCAGCGTCCGCGCCGCATTGGTGGAATTTCCGACCGGGTTTTTGGCCCTACTTCGCCGCCGCAGCGGTGGTGCTGGCGATTGTGATGGGGGCGCTGTTGTTTCGTTCCGTCCCGCCGCGTTTGCCTGAAGTTGTGGCGCGGGATTTTCGCGCCTTTCAGACACAGAAGCTCGCGCTGGAACTCAGCACCGGCGACGTGAAAACAATGGAGGCGTATTTCTCGGAACGCAGACTCCCTTTCAACACGCGGGTCTTTGATCTGGCCATGATGAATTACCGGCTGGAAGGCGGGCGCGTCGCGCCGTCGGGCCGCCAGCCGCGCGCGCAGTTCGTCTATCGCGGCCCGGCCAACCAGGCGTTGCTCTGCCAGATGTTTGTCGGCCGGGTTGCGGAACTGCCCGCTGGCGCGGTGATGCGTGAGAACAAAGGTATCCAGTTTCACGTTTACGAAACGAACGAATTGACGTCCGTGTTCTGGCAGGAAGGCGCACTGGTGTGTGCGCTGGTTTCGGATATTCCGAAAGAGGAAGTCGTGCAACTCGCTTTCGCCAAGGCGATGAAATAACGGAGTGCGGATTAGGACCGTGATGACTCACGGCTGCTTTGGCTAGCCAGCCGCCAACTGATGGTGCGGCGAATCGTCGAATTCACTTCGTCCGTCTGCACCACCTTCTCCCCATTGGATGCAGAAAAAGGTTTTTCACGCCGTCGCCAGATTATCTTCCAACATCTTTGATTTATTCGCCGGTGGTTCAGATTCTTTGGCTGTTTGCTTGTGGCCGTCCGCCAGGACTTTGATTGGTTCGTAAAATGTATTTCGTTGCACCGGCGTGCGGCCTGCTTCGCGGATGGCTTTGACCATTTCAGTTTCGGTTTGGAGTTGCGGCGCTTTGGTTCCGGCCATACGAAAAATATTTTCTTCGATGATCGTGCCGTGGATGTCGTCCGCGCCGTAACTCAAGGCGACTTGCGCGAGTTTCAATCCCAGCCCGACCCAATACGCGGTGATGTGATCGAAGTTGTCCAAATAAATCCGGCTCACGGCAATGGTGCGCAGTGAATCGAAACCGGTCGGCGGATTTTCCACGGCGATGCGGTTGTTCTCTGGCTGATAGGGCAGCGGAACAAAGCCGACGAAGCCGCGCGTTTCGTCCTGGAGATTGCGCAGGTAACTCAAATGATTCACGCGGTCGGCGAGCGATTCGACGTGGCCGAAAAGCATCGTGCAGGTGCTGCGTCCGCCGAGTTGATGCCAGGTGCGATGGACGTCGAGATATTCTTCGGCGGATTCTTTTCCCTTTGCGATTTGCGAGCGGATTTCTTTGCGAAAAATTTCCGCGCCGCCACCAGTGAGCGATTCCAAACCGGCTTCTTTCAATTCAACAAGCGTTTCGCGCACGGTTTTTTTCGCGAGCCAGGCGAGGTGCAAGATTTCAATCGCGGTGAAGCATTTTAATTGCAAATGCGCATCGAGATTTTTCAACGCGCGCAACATGTCGGTGTAATAACTGAACGGCAGCGACGGATGCAACCCGCCGACAATGTGCAATTCCGTGATACCAAGCGCCAACGCTTCGCGCGCCTTTTGCACAATTTCCTCGACGGTGAATTGGAATCCATCCGCGTCGCGTTTCTTTTTGGCGAACGCACAAAACTGGCAACTCAAGATGCAGTAATTCGAATAGTTTATGTAGCGATTGATGATGTAACTGGCGCGATTTCCGTTTTTCCTTTGGCAAACGAGATCGGCGATTGCGCCAAGCGCATTTAAATCTTTGGTCTCAAAAAGTCGGAGTGCGTCGGCGTCGGAAATGCGTTCGTTCGCCGCGACTTTTTCGTAAAGGTCGCGGAGTTCGCTGCGTTGGATGAGGAAATTCATGAAAATTTATTCGCCAGCTTTTTCAAAGGCCTCAAATTTCACCATCTCTGAAACGCGAAAGCCCGCGTCCTTTTCGAGCTGGCTCACAATTTCACGAACCGACCTGATCAAGCCTCGTTGTTTCGCTTCGATGACAAGCGCAATCAACCCAGCGATTGGGACACCTTCGCGCAACGCAACCTGACGCCCAAGTTTTTCGTCGATCAATAACAAATCCGCTTGCGACTCCTTGCAAAGCACAATGGCTTCAGCTTCGCCTGCATCTAGTTCTGCTGTAAGTCGCGCCACCATTTCGCGATTTGCGGCGTCGCGAATTTCCAAAAACGATGGAAGACTTTCGTGAGTGCGAAGCAGTTCTCGATGAACCGCACGCGGAATCAAAACCTACCCATGCAGTTCCTGCAACAAGTTCAAGCGACCGATGTGAATCAATGAGGTAATGACCGACGTGTCGCTCACGACAATCATTTTTCGCGCAACGCCGCCAGCGTCTGAAGATCAGCTTGCAAATCTGCAACGTCGTAATGAATCGGAATTCCACGACGACCGAGTTCGCGCTGAAAATCCGATTGCGTCAAACTCGCGATTTCTGCAGCGCGACCCAAGGTGATTCGACGATCCGTAAAGAGACCGATGGCAAAATCGAGCACCGCTTCGGACTTGGTCAATTTAAGCCCGCGCAAGGATTCATCATGGATTTCGATTACCATGTTTGAACCGTAGCTGCTTTCGACTTCGACGGCAAGATGGCAGGGACAGCCTCGCACTTGCGCCTCTTGTTAGAACGGCCAAAAGATGCCATCGTTTGGCCAGACTTTATGAACACGTCTTTTGCCAACAAAACCGAAATGCAACATCGGTTGTTCTCGGAACTTTCCAACATGTTCGGCAAGGAAGTCCCGCTCTACGACAAATCACTTTTGGTGAACAAGGAATGCAACAAGACGGTTTGCGCGCTGCTGTCGCAAATGTATGTCGGGTTCAATCTTTCGGACGCGCAGCTAGACAAAACCAGCGGCGAACGGCACGGCGCGATTCGCATCGGCAAGCCGGAGGAATATCGCTGGGTCGCGGGATTTTTCGCGGCGTTCGGAATGGAGCCGCACAATTTTTACGACATGACGAATCTCGGCGGCAAAAGCCAGCCGATCATCGCCACCGCATTTCGTTCATCGCTCAATCCTGAGCATCGCGTTTTCACGTCGCTGTTGATGACCGATTATTTTGATCCGAAAACTCGTGAGCGAATTGAAGCGTTGCTCGCGTCGCGCGAAGTTTTTTCTGAACACGCCAAGGAATTGATTTTAAAAAATGAAGAGCAAGGCGCTTTGAGTCCAGCGGAAGGCGAGGAACTGATTCGCGAAGGTATCAATCGCATTTTCAAATGGATGGGCAAAGCGCGCGATCACCAGCTTTACAAAGAGTTGAGCGACGCCGGTTTCAAAATCGCGGCGGACATTGCGTGCTTCGAATCGCATCACCTAAATCATCTCACGCCGAATACGTT
>JBKJOA010000020.1:0-6684 GCA_046593365.1 Limisphaerales bacterium | reverse complement strand
AATTACCCACTTTCCATTTCTTCGCGACAACTTGTCTGGCTACTTCTTTTACTCGTCGGAGGTTCTATTCTTGGTGTTGGGCTAGTCAGCGCCCGTTTCATCGCATCAGGACGCTTTGCCTATTTCAATCTCGTGTGGAACTTGGTTCTCGCCTGGGTGCCGGTTGGATTTGCGATGCTGGCCTGGCGATTTAAAGCCTCGCGCCTTGCTTTGCTTGTGTGCGGATTCCTATGGCTGCTCTTTTTTCCGAACTGCGGCTACATCCTCACCGATCTGGTGCATCTGCGAGAACGTCCGCCCGTGCCGTTTTGGTTTGATCTCGTCCTGATCCAATCTTTCATTTTGCTCGGCCTGGTATTGGGTTTTGTGTCGCTCTACAAAATGCAGGAATTGGTGGCGAATTTTTTTGGGGGTTGGGCGAGTTGGTTATTTGTGCTGCTGGTTATCTGCCTGACTGGATTCGGAATTTATCTCGGCCGCGTCCAACGCTGGAACAGTTGGGATTTATTCGTCAAACCAATCGATTTGCTCACTGACATTTTCAGACTCATGTTCCGTCCGCATCGAAGAACCGTCGGAATTTATTCACTGCTCTATGCCAGCTTTTTTTTCACGACGTATGCCTGCCTGTATTTGTTGACGCATTTCAAAACCGAAAAGCGGGCTAACGAAAACGTGGCTGATTAATTCAACTTTGCGCGAACACAAAATCTTTTCTTGTGTCAAAACAACCAAGTCACCTTGAAAATGGAAGTCGTTAACTGAATTCCAATGAAGACCAGCCTCAACGTTGATCAAATCCCAGTGCTGTTGCGCGGCGATCCTGATTCAATCAGTAAATGGATTCAGCACTTGGAAATCACTCGAACATTGGTTTATCTCGCGGTCATTATCATTGGGACCGGACTTTACGGCGCAGCAATGGGATTGTGGCGTGACCCGCTTCAGGCTCTTTACACAGCAATAAAATTTCCGCTCATCATTTTGCTCACCGCACTTGGCAACGCGCTCCTCAATGGAATGCTCGCGCCGTTGCTCGGACTGAATATCGGGTTCCGCCAATCGCTCCTCGCCGTGCTCATGAGTTTCACCATTGTCGCCATCATTCTCGGCGCGTTCAGTCCGTTGATGCTGTTTCTCGTTTGGAACACGCCCCCGATTTCCCAGCAAGAACTCGCCAGTTCTTCGCACAGTTTTATTTTGCTCATGCAAGTGCTTGTCATTTCCTTTGCAGGCATTGTTGCCAACTTGCGCTTGGTACAATTGCTGCAACGACTCAGCGGCAGCCAAGAGATTGCGCGTAAAATTCTTTTTGCCTGGCTCGCCGGAAATCTATTTCTCGGCAGCCAGCTTTCCTGGATTTTGCGGCCCTTCATTGGCGCGCCCGATTTGCCGATTCAATTCCTGCGCCTTAACGCTTTTCAAGGCAGCTTTTACGAAACCGCTTTCAATGCTTTGCGAAAACTATTTTCCTGATTTTCAAAACAAAAATAAAACGAATCCTATGAACACACCGCCGATCATTGCCACCTCTCCACTACCAGAAGATTCTGCCAAAATGCCATTGGGAAAAGCTCCTGAAGAACATATTCCCATCACCGGCATTGCCTCAGCAATCGAAGCCATTTTGCGGCAACCGCGCCGCGTTTTGTTTCAGTTGCGGCAACCAGGGCAGGGGAGCTTGATCGCTGGAATATTGATTATCATTTTAGTCTGCAGTTTGGTTTACGGCGTCATCGTTGGAACATTTTCGGGTCACGAGCAACTTTGGGCTGCACCCTTGAAAATTGCCGCGGGACTGTTTATTTCCGCTCTCATCTGCTTGCCCAGCCTCTACATTTTTTCGTGTCTCAGCGGTTCGGACGCGCGCCTGGGCGAAGTGTGCGGCTTAGTCGCCGGACTTCTCGCGCTGATGACGATTTTGCTGGTTGGCTTTGCGCCGGTGGCATGGATTTTCTCGCAATCTACGGAATCGATAACCGCGATGGGTTCGCTGCATCTCGTGTTCTGGTTGATCGCGACTGGTTTCGGTTTGAGGTTTTTGCAGGTCGGCTTTACCCATCTGAATGCCAAGAGCAACACCGGATTCAAGGTGTGGACCCTAATTTTCCTTCTCGTGATGTTGCAGATGACGGCAGCCCTTCGTCCAATTGTCGGAACAGCACCGACGTTGCTGCCCGAAGAAAAGAAGTTTTTCCTATCGCATTGGGGGGACTGTTTAAGAAAATAGGCGAGCAATGCAAAATCGAGCTAACGTTCTTCTTCGCCGCATTCGAATACTGACATGGTTTTTCATTATTGCCCTGGTGTTCAGCGGCCTGACCGCGATTCCATTGCAGTGGGAACTGGATCTAGCGGCAAATCTTCTGGGCGCTTCCAATGCTTCCGCTCAGCAGGTCACCTCTGGACTGGTAAAATGGGTTTTAAAAGTCCGGGAAGCTCTTCACCAGACCAATGCGGCCTATCCATTTTTGGCTTACGGAACCGACTGGCTTGCCTTCGGGCATATTGCCATTGCCATAGGGTTTTTAGGAGCGCTGCGTGATCCAGTCAAAAACGTTTGGCTCTTTAAGTTCGGAATGATTATTTGCGCTCTGATTGTGCCGTGGGCGTTCATCTTTGGTGCGCTGCGTGAAATCCCGATTTATTGGCGACTGATCGATTGTTCCTTTGGAATCTTCGGGATCATTCCGCTTTGGTTGTGCGAACGATACACTAGAGAACTCGCTCGGTCGCGTCCGGATTCGTTTTCAAGCAGCTTTTGATTGCTGCGGCGTTCGCTCTGAATGGATCCTCAAGAGCCGCCCATTCGATCTGTGGCTTTCAGACAAATTATAGCTCGGCGAATTCCAGTGCCGACGTTTGCTGTGCAGAATTTTTCGCATCCGCTCGCGGGCCTGAATCGTGTGCTCCGCGCAATAAACTCCAAGGGCTGGCTGGCCGCACGTAAGACAAATTCCTTTGGATTTTTTTCGCAGCATGTGGATTTGCTGCCGCGACATGGGTGTTCCGTCCGATTTTACCAATCCAGAATATTCGTCTTCAATTTTCTTTCTATTCCATGATTTTAAAGTATTCAAATTTATCGCCTCCTTGCAGAGAGTATAAACTAGAAATCGAAAATTGCGAGCGGGAGGGCGGAAAAAAGATAACGATCAGGGCACGCGATTGTGCTATTCCCAGCTCAGAACGTTGTCTTTATTTTCAGCGACGTATGGGCTTTTCTTTGAATTGATTTTGCCATCGGGACCGAACGACCAGACCATGACGTCTGATGAAATAACAAGGCCCTCGCCTTTGGATAAAAATTTTCCAAGCCCAAAATAAAATCCATCCTGGCACTTGTTATCATAATCACTATCAAGCGTGATAGTGTAAGGATTTCCCCAAGGATCTCGAAACACCCCATCGGGCCCCAATCCACCGGAATTGGTGCTGGTTGCGATTCTGGGCGTAAAAAACGCAATTTTCCTCGGGTTGCAGGCCGAATTCAAGTTCGGGTAAGTGTCTGCATTGCGTAAAATGGCCATCACTTCCGCATTGCAGTTCTGGTAGGAACCGTCGTTTTGATTACTTTCCACATTCTTTCCATTCACATCGGGTCTCGAAATTGTTCCGTCCGCTTTGTCTGTGCCTTTCAAAACCGTGCCAAATGTGAAATCCGGACAATCAAAAGACTTCAAAGAACGTAATGCATTTGTGGATAAAGGCATTCGCTTGTATTCACCTTCGTATTGATTAATTGCGGCGATCAGCGTCGTAATTTCCAACTTCGCCATTCGAACTTTCGCCGCGCGTTTAGCTCTGGAAATTGTTGGCAGCAATAGACCGGCAAGAATGGCGATAATCGCGATTACGACCAGCAATTCAATCAGGGTGAATCCTGGCCTACGGAATTTCGTGACAAAAATTTTCATTCATTGTCCGAGCCGTAACCCTCGTCGGACAGCTCGATAAAAGCAAGCATACTGACCTGCGGGGGGAGAATCTACAAAAATTAATGTCGGTCCACTCAAGGTGTTTGTGCTAATGGGCGTCCAATTTTGTAGATCGGTGGAAGACTCAATCACATGTGTAATCGTCGGCTCGGCTGTCATCAAGAATTCTAGTTTACCGTCAGAGCGCGTTTTAGGAGCGGACAAAGTAGGCGCGATTACATCGTAATAGATTTGTAAGCTCCAGCCCCCGGCTATGCTCCCGTTGTCGAGGCTTACATCATCCACAACATAGAGCGACCAGGGACCATTGGGATTGGAACCAATGAATTCCGAAAGCAGAGCCGCATTAGGAGCAGGAGCAGGAGCAGGGAACGAGTCTGCCGGAAGGTAATCTGTTGGCTTGTAGGTTCCCGAAAAAAGCTGGTCAGTATCAGACAAGAAATCGGACGCAAACTCATCAAAAGCAAGCGTAAGATTGTTGACTGTTTCTCCACCGCCAGTATCGGACATTATTTTAATAGCCTTGCCGTTTGGCCCGACCAAGAGACTGTCGATGTCGTCTGGAAATGCGTGACTAAAATCGTGCAAGGTCACAATCAACTTCTGAACGGTGCCAAACAAACATTTGACATTAATAGCGGATGGATAGGGGTTCGCTTTATTTTGCGCCATCGTGATGTAGGAAGCATTTGTGATGACCAGGGGATTTACCAAAATCTCAGGCTCCACTGTCAGCGTTGCCGTTTTTGTGATGCTGCCGCATAAACCAGTGATCTCCACAGAATACGTGCCCGAATCGTTAGTGCTCAATCCCTGAAGATACAAAAAGTTCGTGTTCTGGCCGAAAACAGTTTGGCCATCTTTTTTCCAGACGAACGAATATGTGCCAGATCCAGTCACGGTCGTGGTAAAAGTGACCGCCTGGCAGGAGCACACCGTTTGATTCGTCAACGCGGTGGCGGTGAAAGAACTGCCGACCGTAAGTGTGGCGCTGTTGGTTGCTTTGCTACAGGCACCGGTTACTTCAACTGTGTAAGTGGCGGCATTGCTCGCCGTCACTGAAACAAAAGTCAAGTTGCTGCCGTTTTGTCCCGAGATGAGTGTTCCATCTTTCCGCCAAACATAACCGAACGGTCCTGTGCCTGAAGCGATGGTGCTGAAGGTCGCCGTGTTGCTCGGGCAAACCACAAGGGAACTCAGAGGAGTAATGGTCAGGTTCGTATTGACGATCAGCGATGCGCTGTTCGTGACGGTATTACAAGCGCCACTAACTTCGACGGAATATAAATCGGCATCCGACAACATCAAGTTAGTGAACGAAAGCGAATTAGTTGTTTGTCCCGCCAGTAAACTCCCACCCTTTTTCCAAACAAAAGTGTAGGGGCCAGTTCCAGACACGGCGGTGTTAAACGTGGCGTTCAAGCCAACGCAAACTGTTTGATTGGTCAAAACCGAGGCCGTAATCGCGGTGTTGATGGTTAGCGTGGCGCTGTTCGTGGCCGATCGACAGGCGCCCGAGACTTCCACGCTGTAAGTTCCAGCGTTGGTCGTCGAAAGATTTGTGAGAGTTAGAATAGAATTGGTCTGTCCAGTTAAGGCGATGCCGCCTTTTTTCCAAATAAAGGAAAACGGTCCGGTGCCCGAAGTCACGGTGTTAAAGACTGCGGTTGTTCCCGGGCAATTGGTTTGGCTGCTGAATGCTGCCACCGTCGTGTTGCTGTTTACCGCCAAGATCGCCGTATTCGTAATTGAGTTGCAGGTACCTGACACAACGACACTGTAAACGCCCACGTCAGAGGAGCTGACAGTGGCAAGATTCAAAACGCTGCCAGTCTGGCCAACCAGGTTAGTGCTGTCTTTACGCCAGGAATAGGTGAATGGGCCACTACCGGAAACCACCGGGACAAAGCTCGCGTTATCACCAGGGCATTTCGTCAAGCTGATGAGCGGTTGGACTGTGACGCCCTGTTTAATCGTCACCGTAAACGTACAAACATTAGTGTTGCCCGATGCGTCGGTGGCAACGCTGACCACCGTAGTGGTGCCAACCAGGAAAGTCGAACCTGAGGGAGGGGTTGAAACTACAGTTACAGCGGAACAATTATCCGTAGCTGTGACAGAAAACGTCACGTTACTCTTGGAGTTTTGCCCGGCATCCGGACACAAGATCATGTTGGTTGGGCAGAGGACGATGTTTGGGGCTTGAGTGTCAATGATCGTGATGGTGAAGGTACAACGGGTGGTGTTGCTGGAAGCGTCGGTGGCGACATTGGTCACGGTGGTCGTGCCCACCGGGAAAGTGGAACCCGAGGGTGGCGTAGAAACAACCGTGACGCTTCCGCAATTGTCGGTCGCGCTGACTGAGAACGTGACGTTGCTCCGGCTGCATTGACCTGGGTCAGCGGCCAGATTCATATTGGTTGGGCAGAGGACGATGTTCGGGGCTTGAGTGTCGTTGATCGTAACGGTAAACGTGCAACGGTTTGTATTTCCTGAAGCATCGGTAGCGACATTGGTCACGGTGGTTGTGCCGACCGGGAAAGTGGAACCCGACGGGGGAGTTGAAACGACCGTGACGCTACCGCAATTGTCGGTCGCGCTGACTGAGAAAGTGACGTTGCTCCGGCTGCATTGGCCTGGGTCAGCGGCCAGATTCATATTGGTCGGGCAGGTAATCGAAGGAGCGTTCGTGTCTCGCACAATAACGCGTTGCACACAACTGTTGGCGTTGCCGCTGGCGTCTGTC
>JBKJOA010000399.1:0-4877 GCA_046593365.1 Limisphaerales bacterium | reverse complement strand
CTTGGAATCTAAAAGGCCGGACAGGGGCATCCGCTTGTTCATCGTGAAGCGGTTGGGAAATCTCTTTTGCTTCAATTTGAAATCGCGTATTTTAACAGCATGAAAACCGCCAGCGTTCAGCAATTGCCGCAGAAGTGGACTCAGATTTTAGAATGGGTCGCTGCTGGCGAAGAAGTGGAACTCACGGCGCAAGAAAAGGTCGTCGCGCGGGTCGTTCCCGCCAGCCAGCCGGATTTTCTGGCGCGCGCCAAAAAGATTTGGGGCGAACAACCGTCCGGCCAGCCGTTGAGTGAATTGATTTCTCAAGCGCGCGGAGGAGAGTCGTGACTTATCTGGACACCGGCTGTTTCGTTAAACTTTATTACCCGGAAGCCGATAGTGCGGAAGTCATCGCGCTCATTCAGGGCAAGCCTGTCTGTTACACGCCGCTGCACGAACTGGAGTTTGTGAATGCGCTTCAACTCAAAGTGTTCCAGAAAAATGCCACGCCACAACAAGTGGTCGCGGCGCGCGAACTGGTTGAAGCAGATTTGAAAGCGGGTGTGCTTGTGTCGGCTGGCGGTGATTGGCCGAATCTTTTTCGCGAGGCGGTAAAGCTGGCAGAGCAGCATACCGGCGCAATCGGTTGCCGTTCGCTGGATATTCTTCATTGCGCTGCCGCAAAATTTTTGACTGCGGCTGAATTCATCAGCACAGACACCCGACAGAAAAAGCTGGCCACCGCAATGGGTTTGAATCTGGTGACGATTTGAAGTCGCCAATCAAAGCCAGAGAATTTTTACACAATGAAAACTGAGTTGAATTTGATCGAAGAATCCGTAAACTCCGGAACTGCGCCATTGGAAATTATTAACGCTTTCAACGAATTATCTTCGTTACGCGGCGAATTAAAAAAGCTTGGCGAGCCGGAAAGTTATTACCTCAAAGCCATGAACTGTCCGCATCACCACCGCATTTTTGCGGCAGAACCGCACAGTTATCGCGACTTGCCGTTGCGCCTGGCGGAATACGGCACCTGCTATCGCTACGAACAATCGGGCGAGTTGTTCGGCCTCATGCGCGTCCGCTCGCTCAACATGAACGACGCCCACATTTATTGCACCGAAGACCAGTTCGCGGAGGAGTTTCGCGCCGTCAACGACATGTATCTGAAATATTTCAAAATCTTCGGATTGGAAAAATATCAGATGCGTTTCAGCACATCGTCGCCCGAAGGTCTGGGCAAAAAATACGTCGACGAGCCTGAGTTGTGGAAAAACACCGAGGACATGGTGCGCAAAGTGTTGATCGATTCCGGCATCAACTTTGTGGAAGTCGCCAACGAAGCCGCGTTTTACGGGCCGAAAATCGACGTGCAGGTCTGGAGCGCCATCGGCCGCGAATTCACGATTGCGACCAACCAGGTGGATTTCGCCGTGCCCGCAAAGTTCGGCCTGAAATATCGCGACAAAGATAATTCCGAGAAAACGCCGTTGTGCATTCATCGCGCGCCGCTCGGCACGCACGAACGTTTCATCGGCTTCCTGATCGAACATTACTCCGGCAATTTCCCGCTCTGGCTGGCACCCGAACAAGTCCGCGTCCTGACGCTCAACGCCGACGACAATCTCATTGCCTACGCCAAAGAAATCGCGCAACACCTCCGCGCCGCCGAAGTCCGCGTGACCAGCGACCTCGGCCCCGAACCGATCAAAGCGAAAATCGCAGATGCAGAAACCGCCAAAGTCCACACCATGCTTGTGATCGGCGGACGCGATGTGGAAGCCGGAAATGTTTCCGTTCGCCTGCATGGGAAAGGGAATGTTGGAGCGAAGGCGAAGGGAGAGGTAATCGCCGACATTTTGCAGACGATTAAAGAACGCCAAGGCTAAAGACGCCCATTCATGTAATAAGGCTGCCATAGAGTTGTGCTTGCCGAGTGGCACACAGGTCCCGGTATTTGAAACAAAGTAGTGTTGAGGAAAACTAGGATAATTCGAAGCTGGATTCTGCTCGCATTATGCAATGGGTCGCTTACTGTCGGCCAGTGAAACCAACCTTCGGAACACCCGATCAGGAATTATGAAACTGCCTCATCTTATCCAATCGTGCCGCATCATTTGCGTGCTTTTTCTTGTGGCCGCATTTTGGGCTCTCCCCGCTAATGCTTCACTAATCACCGTCATAAACACAGGCGACACTGGAGTAGGTTCTTTGCGATCGGCTATTACCAGTGCGGGTGCGGGTGATATGATCAATTTTGCCACCAATGTTACTGGCTCAATCGCGTTTACCAATGGTCCAATCGTCATTGATAAAAGTCTCACCATCCTTGGACCAGGAGCCCGCACCCTCGCTATCAGTGGGGTGATCAGCAATATTTTCAACGTTTCCAACGGCGTTGTGCTGATAGCTAATCTATCCCTCACCAACGGTTTTAATAACAGCGGTGGTGCAATTCGGCTTACGGGCGGCGCGCTGACGATCAGCAACTGTATTGTCTCGGGCAACACCGCCCCACCTGGAACGGGAGGCGTTGGCGGGGCGATTAATGCGACGGGTGGAAGTTTGGCGGTCATTGCCAGTACCTTCAGCGGCAACCGAGCGCATTTCGGTGGCGCTATTTATAACAATGGGGCGCAAGTGGCTCTCAGCAATTCCACCTTTACGGCGAACGAAGTCACTGCCGGAGCAGATTCGGCGGGAGCTGGCATTTACAACAACAGTACCCTCACCGTTCAAAGCTGCACCGTCGCGAGCAATCTCGTGACCTCGGGCAGCGGGTTCGGTGGCGGCATTTTCAACCTGGCCACAGTCCATCTGCGCAACAATATTGTCGTGGGCAACAGTGCTCCGACCGGGCGAGATCTCAACGGCACATTCATTTCTAACGGATATAATTTGATTGGGACAAATAGCGCGTCTACCGGCCTCACCAACGGTGTTAATAATGACCTGGTCGGGACGACCAACGCGAGACTCGGTGCGCTTCAGGACAACGGGGGTCCGACGCCGACGATGGCACTGTTGGCTGGCAGTCCAGCAATCGACAAAGGTATCAGTGGGGGATTGGCCGCCGACCAACGTGGACAGTCACGAACCTTTGACCATCTGCTCATCCCCAACGCTTCGGGTGGGGATGGCACCGACATCGGCGCTTACGAAGCTACTTTCATTGTGATGAACACAAATGACAGTGGGGCGGGTTCATTGCGTCAGGCGATTCTGGACAACAACGCCTTTGGCGGTAACACGATTACTTTTTCGAGCGGCGTTACTGGAGCAATCACTCTCGCCAGCGTGTTGGAAATCACTACGGATGCCACCATCCTTGGGCCAGGCGCAAAAGTGCTGACAGTCAGCGGAAATGCCGTTGACCGCGTCTTCGCGCTTTCCATTGGAGCCGTTTCAATCTCAGGCCTTACCATCGCCAATGGGTATAGTGGAAGCGGTGCGGGTATTTTTTCATCCACAGCATTTTCTCTTCTCACGATTCAAAGTTGTGTGTTCAGCAATAACATTTCTGCTACAGGCGGAGGCGGGGCTTTATATTTAGCCAATCCTTGTGCGATTTTGAATTCAACCTTCCGGAACAACAAAGCTTTTTCAAGCACCGGAGGTGGCGCGATTTACAGTGTTACCAGTCTCGTGGGGATTACGAACTGTACATTTGTGGGCAATTCAGCCACGAATGCAGTGGGGCGCGGTGGAGCGATTTACAATCTTAACAGCACTTTTAATATCTACGGCTGCACGATTGTAAGTAATGTTGCTGGCTCGTCGGGAGCGGGTATTTTTGGAAACTCAAGCATTTTCGTGCGCAACAGCATCATCGCTCTCAATACAGCTCCCACAAACCCCGATGTCGGAGGGAACATCTCGTCAACTGGCTATAATTTTATTGGGAATGCCGGGACCACCACGGGTTGGTCCACTGGAATTGGAGATCAAGTGGGCTCAGGCGCGTTTCCGATTAATCCGCTGCTCGGACCATTGCAAGACAATGGCGGGCCAGCACCGACCCTCGCGCCTCTTACGGGAAGCCCGACCATTGATAAGGGAAAGACTGCGGTTGGGGCGACCGATCAACGTGGGCGATTTCGACCTTTTGATTTCGTGGGCATCGCAGACGCGACAGGCGGCGATGGCAGTGACATCGGCGCGGTGGAAGTTTCTCCGAATCCGCAATTGGAGATTGATCGCGCAAACCCCAGCGTGATTCTTTCCTGGCCTGCCTACTATGCAGACTTCATTCTCGAAACCGCTGGCGCATTGCCCACTTCAAACAGTTGGACAACCTCGCTGGATACGCGTTACGCCGTTGGGAACCAATGGCACGTTACGAACAGCACAGCCAGCGGGCAGAGTTATTTTCGATTACGCGCGCCGTAAATGCTCGTCGAGTTTGGCTGTAAGTCGGGCGTTGAGTATTTGAATTCAAAACGTTTCATTCGGTTTCCTGATCCAACATTACGCCGGCACGACTGGCAAATCTCCTTTGCTTCAAACTGAAATCGCGTATTTTACCAACATGAATGCGTTGCAAATAGAGTATCCGGAATCGTGGCCTGCCGCGGCTGGTTCGAGCGCGGAGCGGTTTGAAGGCGAAGCGCGCATGGCGTTGGCGATGAAACTATTTGAAATGGGACGGCTAACCAGCGGGCAGTCTGCGCAATTGGCCGGGGTTTCGCGCGGCGTTTTTCTTCTGACCTGTCCACAGTGGAACGTCCCGTCCGTGGCGTGGGATGCCGCTGAAATCAACGCCGAATTCTTGGTGTGTCCGCGTTAGAAGTTTAGGTTCAAAATATGAAAACAAATCTGCCAATCGAAATTGACCCTGAAATCATGAGCGGCGCGCCGGTTTTTCGCGGCACGCGCGTGCCAGTGCAATCGCTGTT
>JBKJOA010000320.1:0-2646 GCA_046593365.1 Limisphaerales bacterium | reverse complement strand
GTCTGGCTGATGATCGTCGGTCCGCCCGCAGCACCGACGGAGAGAATTGGTTTCCCATTTTTCAAGACGATCGTAGGGCTCATGCTGGAGAGGGGTCGCTTGCCGGGGGCAACTGCGTTTGCTTCGGCACCCAGCAAACCAAAGAAGTTCGGCACACCCGGTTGCGCGGAAAAATCATCCATTTGATTGTTCAACACGACGCCGGTTCCGGGGATGACCACCTTCGATCCGAAACTAGTGTTCACGGTGGCCGTACACGCGACCCAGTTGCCTTCAGCATCCGCAGTGGAAAAATGCGTCGTGTGTTTGCCAAACAGATTGTCGTTGGACTTCTCTGGTGTGCCATGCTGACGAACGACGGTGGCATGGTTCAAATTGATTTTGCTCGCCAGCAGTTTCGCGTATTTCTCGCTGACCAATCCGCGCGGTACTTTGGCAAACGCAGGATCGCCGAGCCAATACGCGCGATCGGCGAAAGCCAGCTTCATGGCCTCTGCAACCAGATGAATCATCTCAGGCGAATTCGATGCCCTTTTCTTCAGGTTGTAGTGATCCAGAATATTCAGTATCTCGGCAACATGGACCCCACCCGAGCTTGGCGGTGGAAAGCTGACGATCCGGTGCCCGCGATATTCGGTGAAGATCGGCTCCCGAAATTCGATACGATAATTCTTCAGGTCGGCCGCCGTCATGATGCCACCGTTCTGCTTCATCCATTTCTCCGTAGCGTCGGCAAACGCTCCACCGTAAAACCAGCCGATGCCGTTCCTCGCAACCTCGCGATAGGTTTTCGCGAGATCGGTTTGCTTGAGGATTTCGCCCGGCCCAAACGGTTTGCCGTCGTGAAGAAAAATTGCCTTGGAACTTTCAAATTTTGACAGATCTCCCGCCATGTGTTTCAACACATTTGCATAGGAACGCGTCACGGGAAAACCATTCTCCGCCACCTTGGCCGCGTTCAAGAGATGGGCGCGAAACGGAAGTTTACCGCAGAGACGGATGGCAGATTCGTACGCGGCTAACGAACCAGGGACTCCACTCGCCAACGCACCCAACTGACTCAGTTCCGTGTCCGCTTTTCCGTCTCGAAGAAACATGTCGCGCGTCGCCGCCCCCGGAGCCATTTCACGACCATCAATGGCTAAAAACTTTCCGTCCTTCAGCCGAATCAGCATGAAACAACCCCCACCTATCCCGGAATTGTAACCATCCACCACACCCAGTGTAAGGGCGGTCGCCACGGCGGCATCCACGGCATTGCCGCCCTGTTTGAGCGCATCGATTCCCGCGCGGGTAGCGATTTCATTCACACTGGCCACCACCCCGTGCTCACCTGTTGCAAGGTCAGCGCGAAGCGAGAACCTCATCGCGAGAAAAGAGAAACAAATCAGGACCAAGAGAACAATTCTCGGCCGGATGCCCCCCCTAAGCGGGAGAAGATATGGAATTTCAACCACGTTAAATTTCATGTCGGCGTAAAATCTCATCGAGTCAAACTTTGTGGCAAGAGGAATCGGCAACGAGAGCGGCGAATCAGCGGGATGCTCGCGAAGAAAAGAGACGGACAAACTTCCCGGTTACCAAACCAGATTCGTCACACTTAAACCTGCGTGGAATTCGCCGTGCCCATCCGTAAATACGAAATTGCCCGCAGCGGTTTTCGGTCGATGCCAGCCAAGGCTGTTGTTGACAAAAGCAGAGGGATCTACCGCGAAACATCCATCGGCAAACAAAACAGTTTTCGAGGGATTGGTTACGCTGCTACTACTCTTTCCTCCGAGTCCCGTGGTGAAGGCGCTTGCATAACCGCCAAAATTAAAGAAATACGAATTGCCCACCCAATCAAAAAGACGTTTAGGAATAGTGTCAGTCCGGCCCTGATCAAGGGGACAGGTGGCCACCTTCTCATTGAGACCATAATCATTCAACGGACGGTCGATCCGATTGAACAAATTACCTTGGGCCGTATCAATGTTGTTCGATTCCCGTCCGGCCCAGACAAACCAATCCATCCCATCCAAGGCGACATTCGTTGATGTCCAAAAATATTTTTCCCTGAAATCGGGCAGATACATGTGCATGGCAGTACCGGCCTGGCGAAGGTTGGAAAGACATTGCGTCGTCAGCGCCTTTTGCTTGGCCTTGGAAAGTGCGGGTAGCAACAGTCCCGCCAGGATGGCTATGATGGCAATGACCACCAGTAGTTCAATCAAGGTAAAGGCAATATTTGTTTTTGAGCGCATTTGCACAGGATTACTCTAGCTTCGACGAGCAGAGAATCAATCGGCTTTTTCCACTTTTAGAACTCTCCCAAGTTCGTGGAAAGTCATTTTTTCCAGAAACGGCGGATGAACATCGTTCTATCGTGAACTGAGCTTTGCCCGAGCCTGACGTATCTTTGCTGCCTCATCCATCAAACTCAGTCGTTTCTGGGCCGCGAAGGCTTGGGCTGATTGCGGGAATTCCAGGAGCAGCCGTTCCAAAGTCTTTCTAGCAGCCGTTTCATCATGTAAATATCGCATCTGCCAGGCTGCCGTCAGACCGAGCCACTCGGCAGTTTTATTCTCGGGCTGTTCTGGCATTGCAAGCAACAATTCCAATTGTTCCATGCCCATCTCGATTTGGTTCAATCGCTCAACAAAAATC
>JBKJOA010000270.1:0-2836 GCA_046593365.1 Limisphaerales bacterium | reverse complement strand
GTTGCTTCCAGCCGCTGAACGACGACCTGGGCAATGCGAGCCATTAGTTGGTAGCCGAAGCTGTGGTCCTCCTCGCAATCCACAAGCAAGCTTGCGCCGTCGAGGAAAATGGCCTTGGTCGGCTCGATCGCCCGCGCTTGGAAGTGCCAGACAAATGGCGGGAAAAGCCAGGACCAGCCCAGCGCGTCACCCGCAGTGACGATTTGCAACGGAATATCGTCAGTCCTCGCCACATAAGATTCCAAGGCTACCCGGCCCTCCAGGATAAGATAGAATTGATGCGCATTCTCGTTCTGACGGAATATCATTTGGTCGGCGATGAATTCTGCCTCTCTCGCGTGCCTGGCAAGAATGGCCAGGTACTCCGTCTTCATTCCTTTTACGAATGGATGGTTGAGAAGTTTGTGGTCAATAGTTTTCATAAAATTATTCTTCTTATTTTACAGAGTGTAATTCGACTGGCATGTGGCTCATCTTTGCAAAAATCTGGCCGCGCCGCCGCAGAGGCCACCATTCGTAGAGATAAATTTCCATAGGCCGCCACATTGCGACCGACCCTGCGATGGCCAAACTTTCGCGTAGTAGAACCGAAGCGGGACCGCCAAGGCGTCCGATCAATTCGCTGGCTGCCAGACACGCGGCAAGAAAGCTGAGTCCAATGAGAAGAGTAGCTCGTCCCTGCTTCAAGAGCCGCTTGAACTCCATCCGGTTTAAATTTGCTTTGTAAGCAAAATAATGGTGAACCGCCTGTTTAGCCAACTGCCCGGCCTCGGTGTTGTCCCGCTTCTCGGCGAGATGAATTACTAAAGTGACTGGATCGTGCCGATGGAATTCCTGCACCCAGCCCACGATGAAATCTTCGGCGTCGTGATCGAGGTCTTTCTCATGGAACGGCGAAGGATCCATGGAATTGAAAAGCTGATTGAGGTCACGCAATTTGATTTCAATTCGGTGGTGGGGCAGCGCTCCCTTCTTTCGACGCTGCCAGAAAGTAGCCCAGCGAAACCGACTCCTTGTCGGCTCTGAACTCGCGCAAATTGGAGAGGCCTCTGTTGGCATTTCTCTGTGCAATGTTTCGCTTCGGTTCATGTGCTTGATTACTGTATCCCGGGCCGAGACAATGGATCCCTCATGGGCCAGCCATCGCCTCGGCTCAGAGCTTCTTTATTTTTTCCTTCATGCTCTTGGTCGCTCAGCAGAAGGCGGAGTCGTCGCCGTATTTTCCGCCACTGTGTTTAAGCTCGATGCTGACTGCTTTAGGACTTTGGCCCATTCAATCAGTTGATTAATTACTCCTTTTTTAATGCGCAACAGAATGCAAGATCGCTCCCGCACTTGGAGCAGACATGCACAACTTTATCTGTCGCTGCTTTTCCTACCCCAGTGGTCTTGATCACATTGCCGCAACCGGGACATTGGTGTTGTTCGCGCGCTCTCGTTTCTTTTACCGCGCCTTTTCCTTCTTGAACCTTGGAGATGGTGATTGTCTTGCACTTGGGACAGGCCATTGCAACTTGTTCACCCGGTTTCAGTGCGTCGATGTCCGCGACCGTGTTAAGTGATTTTCCAATCAATGCTGCTGCTCCAGCACCTTTTTGGGCGTTGGCGTTTGCCGGTGCCAAAGTGATGAGGACAGCCGTCAAGGCCATTGCGGCTATAACTGATAATTTACGAACTACGTTTGTTTTCATTTTTCCTTTCATTCCGTTTGTTTGTTTTTCCATCGGAGCAAACTCATGTGTTTGCCCGAAAATATTTAAGCGCTTTCAGCCGGTTCGTTGCCTTTTCGCAACACATCGTGAACGGTTGCGATCAGCTTCTCCGGCCCGTCTTGTTTGGAAACGAAACCCGAAGCACCCGCCGCCCGGGCAAGTCGTTCGTTTCGGCCCACGTCGAACATGGTAGTTGCTATAATCGGAAGCCCCGGTGACTGCGCCTGGAGTGCTTTAATCAGGTCCAAACCGCTGGAGGACTTGAGTTGGATGTCGGTCAACACTAGATCGGGTTGCAGAGCCAGGATGCCCACCAATGCTTCCGGTGCGTCTTCCGCCTGGCCGCACACCATCAAATCGGTTTCTCGTTCGATGGCTTCCACGAGGCTGCGACGCATCAAAGGATGGTCTTCAATCACGAAAACTCTGTTTTGAATTTTTATTGCGTCCACGGGAACAAATTAGGCTTGTCTGCACCCCCCGCCTATTGGCAGGAAAGACATAAGTGGGTACGGCTGTAAGCCACAGCGCGTAAAGAAAATGCTTATCGGTTCGGCGGGAACCCCTATTGGTCAGACGCCAGCTTAAACGCAAACCGAAGGTTCCACCTGTAGCACGAAGGAGCGGCGTCGCGCCGCACATTGTTTCCGCAAGAAACCAAGGAATTCATGGAGCAGAATCAAACGGAGGATTTGTCACTGGGACAGGTTTCCAAAGCAGTCAAAACGAGCACGTTATATTTTGCAAAATGTTCAAGAAGGCGACGGGCCTGAATTTAACCGATTACGTTTCCCGCGTTCGCATTGAAAAAGCGAAGGAACTGCTCTTGAATCCGAACCTGCGCGTCAGCGAAATCGCTTACAAATGAAATGGTCGTCGAGCGGGCTTTCGTCGAGCACGATTCCAGCGCGTCAACATACCCCAAGAGTCTTTACCCCATTCGGGTGCAGAGCGGAAGGTCACCTCGCCGGCTTTACTGCAACCGCAAATAAACGCGACTGCCTTTGGCAGCGGTGCTCGACTTTGACTCCGTCACCGAAATTCTTTCCGCTTCCACTTTCCCGGTTTGAAGAAGGTACGCTTTGACAGTTCGAGAGCGTTCGAGGGCGAGCGTCTGAAGATCC
>JBKJOA010000269.1:0-3589 GCA_046593365.1 Limisphaerales bacterium | reverse complement strand
GCCAGATCACGCCTGCGCAGTCCGGCCAGAGTATATTCTTTTCTGAATGCAGTGAGCTTCATGCTTGAATTCAATCATCCAGCCATGCGGACGCAACAGGGAACTTTTAACCCATTCTTTTCTGCTCTCCTTGTAAAAATGCGGGCCGGAAAAAAATGAAGGATTAAACCTTTTCAAATCCGCTCTACCGACGAATAAAGGCGAAAGAATTTGCGTCAGGCTCTCGAACCATGAAAAGATTCGCCATGCATCTCACGCCGAAAACTTTATTTTTCCTTGCTCTTTTTTTTGTCGGATGGGGTTTGAATTGTGCTGGGCAAAATGATGGAGCATCCCCGAAAAAAGCCGGGCCAACCTCATGGCAAACGACGGGCGAGCGGACGGTGTTTGAGGTGAACGACCACGAAGTTTTGAAGCCGATTACATCGGGAAAGTGGAAATTAAACGGCGTGTTGGAAATCCAATTTGTTGGCCGGATTCAACCTCACGAAAACTCTGTGTTGCAATTGTTCGCGCCAGGTGTGGACGCCATTCAGGGTCGCTTTGAACGAGTGACTTTGCCGGAAGTCTGGCTCTACGATTTGAAGTATGACGAGAAAGCAGGAACCGTCACCCTCTCCCACTTGCGTCCGAATCGCGCTCCGGCATTTCCCGGCGCGGAAGGTTTTGGCAAATACACCTTGGGCGGTCGCGGCGGAAAAGTGATCGAGGTGACGAACCTCGACGACAACGGACCGGGAAGTTTTCGCGCCGCCTGTGAAGCGGAGGGACCGCGCACGATTGTGTTTCGCGTTTCAGGAACCATTCCGCTTGAATCCAAATTCAAAATCACCAATCCCTATCTCACCATTGCCGGACAGACCGCTCCCGGCGACGGCATTTGCATCAAAAGTTTTCAGGTGAATTTCGAGACGCACGACATGATTATTCGCTACGTCCGTTTTCGTCCCGGCGACGAAAAAGGCAAAGAGCAGGATGGATTCGGCGGCAAAGGCGATCACCTGATCATTGATCATTGCACGGCGAGCTGGGGCATTGACGAAACCTTTTCCATCAACAAAGGCGCCAACAGCACCGTGCAATGGTGCCTGATCAGCGAAAGTTTAAGTCACTCCCTGCATAAAAAAGGTGACCACGGTTACGGCGGCCTTTGGGGCGGGCCGGGTGGCTCGTGGCATCATAACATTCTCGCGCATCACACCAGCCGCAATCCGCGCGCTTCAGGAAATAAAGAATCGGGCTTATTAGATTGTCGCAACAACGTGATTTACAACTGGGGTTTCAACAGCGCGTACGGCGGCGAACTCTGGCCGCGCAACTGGATCAATAATTATTACAAGCCTGGCCCCGCAACTTCTGAAAATGTGCGCCGCCGGATTTTCGAGCAAAATGGTCCAGAAGGAAAAATGTATTGCGATGGAAATTTTATGGTGGGATTCCCGGAAATTTCCAAAGACAACTGGAAGGGCGGAATTGATTACGCCGCAGTTAAAGGCGGCACGGAAAAAACATTGCGCGTGAATGAACCATTCGTCGTCGCACCGGTGAAAACGCAATCAGCGAAAGAAGCTTTCCCGCTAGTTTTAGCGCAAGCCGGTTGTTCCCTCGTGCGCGATTCAGTGGACAAACGAATTATCGAAGAAATTCGCACCGGCACTGCGACCTACGGCGAGCATTATCGCGGCGGGAAAAAAGGAATTATTGATTCGCAAAAAGACGTGGGCGGCTGGCCGGAGCTTCGTTCCAAACCCGCACCACTGGACAGCGATAACGACGGAATGCCCGACGATTGGGAGAAAAAAAACAGATTAAACCCGAACGAACCAGCCGATGGAGCCGTGCTGGCAAAAAACGGCTACACCAACTTGGAAGATTATTTAAATTCTCTCGTGCCGAATTCTCTGCAACCCTCTGCAAAACAATTGGAACCTGAACATTCATTGCTGCGTCAAAGCTTAACCAAATAAAAATTATGCAACTAACTCGAAGAAAATTTATCAGCAAAACAACGGCCGCCGTGATTGTTGCCGGAACCATGGCGCGGGGGAAAGTGTTCGGCGCAAATAATCGTATTCGCGTTTGCACCATCGGCTTCAATGGACAAGGTCGAAGCCATATCAATGACATCCTTGAAATGAAAGATGCGGCCGAATATGTGGCGTTGTGCGACGTGGATTCCGAGGTGCTTCAGCGCGGCGCAAAAATGGTTGAGACCGCGCAGGGCAAAAAGCCGAAGTTATACAAAGACATTCGGGAAGCGATGCAGGACAAAGAAATCGACGCGGTCACCATCGCCACGCCGAATCATTGGCACTCGCTGGCGAGCCTTTGGGCTTGTCAGGTGGGCAAGGATGTCTATGTGGAGAAGCCGATGTCGCATAACATTTACGAAGGACGCCAAGTGGTGGCGGCAGCAAACAAATACGGAAGAATTGTTTATCACGGCACCCAGAGTCGCTCCAACGGAACACTCATTCGCGACATGAAATTGATCCACGATGGATTCATCGGAAAAATTGTTGAATCGCGCGGTTACGTTTACAAAAATGGGAATCGCGGTTCCATTGGCCACGGCAAAGCGGGCGCGGCTCCTGAAAATCTCGACTGGAAGCTCTGGCAAGGACCTTCGCGCGACCGCGAATTTATGCTCAATGCTGACCGTAAAAAACCGGGATTGTTTGTTCACTACGACTGGCATTATTTCTGGCAATACGGCAACGGAGAAATCGGCAATCAAGGCGTGCATCAAATGGATATTGCCTGCTGGGGCCACAATCGTGGTCTGCCGGTGAAGGCGTACAGCTCAGGAGGGCGCTATGGTTTGGACGACGACGGTCAGACACCGAACACACAGGCCACCACATTCACTTACGCCGATGGATCGATTATGACTTTTCAAGTGCGCAATCTGGGATCCTTCGCGGAAGCCGAAGCTGGCAATTGCGGCAATAGTTTCTTTGGAACCAAGGGTTACTACGTGGTCGAAAAAGGGTTCTTCAGCTACAAGGAAAACAAAAAGGACAAAACAATTGAACACGAGGCCATTCCTCTTCCGTCGGGGCTGCCCAAGGCCGACAAAGACAGCAAGTGGGACTACTTCTTTCGCGCCATTCGTTCCCGCAAAACGGAGGACATGGCCGTCTCTACGCTTGATGCCCATCAATCCTGTGTGCATTGCCACCTTGGCAACATCTCCTATCGCATCGGTCGTTCGCTGGAATTTGATCCGAAGACGGAACAATTCAAAGATGACGATGCGAACAAAATGTCGAAACGCGATTATCGCACCGGCTTCGAGGTTCCGAGGTTGGCCTAAATGATTCGGATCGAATTTAATTATGAAAATCCATCGCCGCCAGTTTTTAAAGAGCGCAGGTTTGACGTTGGGCGTGACCACTGTTTTGGGCCGATCTGCTACCGCCGCCGAAACAGTCAAAGCACCGAGCTTCATTCTGCGTTCACCAAAGATGAAGCTTGGCATCGTCACTTACAATATCGCCAAGGATTGGGATGTAGCGACGATCATAAAGAATTGCACCGAAACGAAATTTCAAGGAGTGGAACTGCGCACTACACATGCGCACGGAGT
>JBKJOA010000033.1:0-11431 GCA_046593365.1 Limisphaerales bacterium | reverse complement strand
TCAGCGGCCAACATCCGGTGCAATCTAGTTTTGGCCGCAGTCCAAGTCAAACTTTAGTCGCGAAAGGTAGTGGCTCAGTTTGGTTTGGAGTTCCGCCTTTAGGCGGTTCGAAACCGCGTAAACGCGGAACTCCCAAACCCGCAACGAATTCAAATCGAACCACTACCAATCTTTCGCGTGATTCTTCTTCTGTTTGCGTGATTCGGCACATGTGCGATCTGCAATATTTTTTGTTTCTTGCATCGGGTCGCCACGCTAAAGTGTTTTGATAAACACCTGCAAAAAAATGGTTGGAGAGAAAGTGTGGACTTCCGAAAAAGTATCGAATGGCCTGTCGGCCAGAAGTTCTATGCAAACGCAAACACAAATGAATACCAAACCGTTCGCCCTTTTTTCCTGGAAGGCCCTTGTTCTGTTGAGCATCTGCTGGCTCTCAGTTGGGAAAGCGCAAACGAATTACGAGAACTATACTTTCACCCGTTTTGCCGGCCCGATGGAAACTCCAAGCTGGCATGATGGGAGTGGCAGCGCAGCCCGTTTTTCAGGTCCTCACAAAATCGCCGTTGACCAAATTGGAAATGTTTTTGTTGCCGATTACGTCAACAATACGATTCGCAAAATTACTTCTTCTGGAGCAGTGACAACGGTCGCGGGATTGGCGGGCATAACAGGATCGGCGGACGGCAGCGGCCGGACAGCGCGGTTCAACAATCCAGCCGCAATCGTGGTGGATAGTGGCGGGAATTTGTATGTGGCCGATTACGGGAACCACACCATCCGAAAAATCACTCCGGCAGGATTGGTCACAACGCTGGCCGGAAAGGCGGGCAGTTTGGGCAGCGCCAACGGAACCGGCAGTGCGGCGCGTTTCAATTTCCCAATTGGACTGACATTGGATGGTGCGTCCAATTTGTATGTGGCGGACTCGAGAAATCACACCGTTCGAAAGATTTCGCCGACGGGTACGGTTACTACGCTTGTCGGAACCGCAGGTAGTTTCGGCAGCGTCGATGGCACGGGGTCAACGGCCCGTTTTTATTATCCTTTTGGAATCACTGCGGATGAGAGTGCAAATCTTTTCGTGACGGATTTGGGCAATTCCACTATTCGAAAGATCACCTCTGGCGGCGTGGTGACAACTTTGGCTGGCAGCGTGGGCAATACAGGAAGCACCAATGGCACCGGAGAGTTGGCGCGTTTTAACCAGCCTTTCGATATCGTCATCAATGGACAGGGAAATTTTTTGGTGGCTGACACCTATAATCATCTGATTCGGCAGGTCACTCCCGCCGGAGAGGTGACGACGCTCGCAGGAATGTCTGGCAGTTCAGGGAGTAACGATGGAACGGGAGACGCAGCGCGTTTTTATTTCCCAACCGGAGTGGGCATCGACGGCAGCGGCAATATTTACGTCGCTGATTACAGCAACAATACTATTCGCAAAGTTGCGGCGGGGGGCAGTGTTACGACCCTCGCGGGAACATCAGGCGGCGTTGGCAGTACGGACGGTTCGGCAAGTGTGGCTCGATTTAACTTTCCAGCCGGAGTTGCAGTGCAAGGTGACGGAAATATCTATGTCGCAGATCTCGCGAACCACACGGTGCGAAAAATTACTGCTGAAGGAGTGGTAAGCACTTTAGCGGGGCTGGTTGGAACTGCGGGCAGCACCAACGGCACAGGCAATGCCGCTCTTTTTAACAATCCCTTGGGTGTGGCACTGGATACGAATGGCAGTTTATTTGTGACCGATTATGGCAATCACACGATTCGGAAGATTACTTCCTCGGGAGTTGTTAGCACACTGGCAGGCTCACCCGGAGTAACGGGCAGCGCCGATGGTAATGGCAGTGCCGCCCGTTTTTTTAGCCCTTTTTTTCTAACCGTGGGTAACGACGGGAACGTGTTTGTAACCGATACATGGAATCACACTATTCGTAAAATCACACCAGAAGGAGCGGTAACCACTGTGGCGGGAACAGCGGGCAGTTCGGGAAGCGCGAACGGGACAGGCGCAGCCGCTCGCTTCAGCTATCCGAAAGGCATTGCCGCCGACACTGCGGGCAACTTGTTTGTGGCTGATAACGATAATCATACGATTCGCAAGATGACACAATCCGGTGAGGTCACGACTTTTGCCGGTTTGGCTGGAACCTCTGGCAGTTTGGATGGAACCGGTGCTGCGACGCGGTTCAACAGTCCTTTTGGCCTGACAATCGACCCTCTTGGCAATTTGTATGTAGCCGATTACGGGAGCAGCACGGTTCGAAAGATAACGCCGGGCCGTGTGGTAACGACATTGGCGGGGATTCCAAACACTCGCGGCAATGAAGATGGGGCCGGCAACGCCGTGCTGTTTTCCGGTCTGGAAGCTTTGGCGGTGGATGCGGCTGGACATTTGTATGTAAGCGATTCTGGCAATCACTCCATTCGCAAGGGTTCGCCCGCTTTGCCAGACAGGCCCGTGGTCGATCTACCGGCTGGAACAGTAGGAACGATGCGACAATTATCCGTGAGCAATCTCACGACAACGTCCTCGTCGTGGAGAATCATCCGCCATCCCGCCGCATCTTCCGCGCAATTGTCTGCAACGAACATCGCCAACCCAACTTTTACTCCGGATGTGCCCGATCTGTTTATCCTCCGTTTTGAAGGCAGAGACGACTTGGGTCGAATGGCCATCGGCAACGTGTCGATCATGGCTGGACCCGGAGATATTTTGAGTCTCGCGATTTCCGGACAGGGCGCGGTTACGCCCAACTACAACAACGCGAAACTCGTGATTGGCAAAATCTATACCCTCACGGCCAAGCCGGTAAACGGTTACATCTTTGCTGGCTGGACTGGAGGTGTGGAATCGAGCAACGCCAAGCTGACCTTCACGATGCGCGACAACTTGGTGATAGAGGCAAACTTTATTCCAAATCCATTTCCAGCCGTAGCAGGCGTTTACCAGGGATTGTTCTTTGAGGAGGACAAAATTACTCACCAAAGCTCGGGTTTTTTAAATGCGAAAGTCACTGCTAAAGGCGCGTTCAGCGCGAAAATCCAATTGGCTGGAAAAAGCTATGCGTTGTCAGGTCCGCTTTCCGCAACGGGCGCTTTTCAAAAAACAATCAACCGCACGGGATTGCCTCCGCTTTCAACACAGATACAGGTGGACCTGAACGGTGCCGACATTGCAACCGGCCAAATCAGCGATGGAAACTGGTGGGCTGATTTAACGGCGGATCGCAACATCTATTCAAAAATAAACCCGGCTTCGACCGGAAAATATACCCTGGCCGTTCTCGGGAATCGCAATTTACCCGAGCTTCCCGCTGGCAATGGATTTGGAACGGTCACGAGCGATGCGCTGGGCAACCTCAAGTTCGCCGGGTCTTTGGGCGACGGAACCAAAATCTCGCAAAAAGCCATTCGATCAAAGCAAGCGCACTGGCCCTTTTACGTTTCCCTCTATTCGGGCAAAGGTTCCATTTTGAGCCAACTTACTTTCACGAATAATTCGATCACCAACGTTGACGGTTCGGTGAGCTGGATAAAACTTCTACAGCCAAAATCCAAAGTTTACCCGGCGGGTTTTACCAACGAAGTCAATGTTACTGGCTCAACTTACCACCCGACAAACGGAGTGCCGCTTTTGAACTTTACCGATGGACAGTTGGAATTCACCGGCGGGAATCTCGGTGCGGATTTCACGAACTCCTTCGTTTTTGGCGCAGCGGATAAAGTAACCAATTCGAGCAGCAACAAACTCAGTTTGAGCCTGACCCGAAACTCGGGCTTGTTTAAAGGATCGGTCGTCAACCCCGCCACTTCGAAAAGCATGTCGTTCAGTGGAGCATTGCTTCAAAATCAAGCCGTAGGCTATGGAGTGTTTACGGGCACAAACCAAACGGGCGGAGTGTTTTTCCGCGCGGCGCAATAAGCAGAAAATCATTGCCCATGAAAAACGTCTCACTTGTTTGTATCATTGAATATTGTGACAAACTTTTACGCACAAAGGATTTCGCCGACTGGGACGGGGCGGTGAATGGTTTACAAATGGAGAACAACGGTTCGATCCGCAAAATCGCCGCGACCGTCGATGCAAGTCTTGCCACGATCAAGCTCGCCATCGCTGCGAAAGCCGATTTGCTGATTGTGCATCACGGTTTATTCTGGGGCCAGACGCATCCTTGGACGGGCAAACGTTACGAGATCATCCGGCTTCTCATTGAAAATAATCTCGCCGTTTACAGTTCACATCTCCCACTCGACGCTCATCCAAAACTCGGCAATAACGCGCAACTCTGCGGAGCGCTTGGCCTCAAAAATCTTAAACCATTCTTTCGCTCGAAAGAACAATTCATCGGTTGGCGAACCGAGAAGAAAATCTCGCGGAAAGACCTGGCTCAACGGCTGGAGACAATTTTTGGAAAAGCCGCAACCGTTTTACCGGGTGGTTCAAAAATGTGTGGACGAATCGGCGTTGTAACGGGCGGTGCGGGAGGTGATTTAAAAAAGGCCGCGAGCGATGGGGTCGATACGTTTATTACCGGCGAAGGACCGCATTGGACGTATGCGCTTGCCGAAGAACTAGGCCTAAACGTGTTTTATAGTGGCCATTACGCGACGGAAACTTTCGGCGTGAAAGCGCTCGCGGGGCATCTCTCGAAAAAATTTACACTGCCCTGGACGTTTCTGGATCACCCGACTGGCTTATGATGTAATAGTGTTAAACCAAGGTTAATTACTCGCCCACGAATCGCAGAAATGTTTAACGGGCGTTCGCGCTATCCTCGGGCAGCGGCTGGCCTTTGGTTTCAGGTAAGAATGGAAGCGCAATCAGGCCGACAAAAAAGATGAGACTGACCCAGCAACAGGCATTGCGGAACGCTTCCAGTTTCGCGTCAGCCGTGAGCGCGCCCGCCGCGAGATGGGCCTGCAACAGGCCGAGCGTGAAAGGTCCGCTGGCCGCAATGAACCGCCCCACATTGTAACAAAAACTCGTTCCGGTGCTACGCAGGCGCATGGGGAATAATTCGGGAAGATAGATGGCAAAGCCGGCAAACAAGCCCAACTGGCAAAAGCCCATGATCGGGATGAGGACGAAAATGTGCCACGGCTGGTTGAGAAATTTGAAAACGGCGACGGTGCTGATAAACGCGCAAACATATCCGATAGCAAAAATGGGTTTTCGTCCGTAGTGGTGTGCCAGCTTGGTAAAAGTGAGCATTCCCAGAAAGGCTCCGATGTTCTGCATGATCATATTGATTCCGGTCCACATCAGACGCTTTCCGGGAACCTGAGCTGCTGGAACATTTTGCGCTTTCAAAATCTTACCAATGACGTCGCCGACCAGTTCGGGACTGAAAAATCCAACGCCCCAGAGTCCCACCACACCCGCCAGGCAGAGCAGCATCCCGAGCAAGGCATTCTTGCGCCAGCGTGCTTCACCAAACATCGACGCGTAGGAACCGAAGCGGACCCCGGTACGTCGGCCTTCTTCGCGCGCCTTGACCCAGTTCTCGGGTTCTTTCAAACGAATCTGGATGAATACGCAAAGAAAGGCCGGTGCGGCACCAATCCAAAACAAATATTTCCATGCAGTGCCTGGCTGCATGGAAGTGGTTTCCAGATAACCGACTCCGACCGCAATTAATCCAGCAGTGACGTTACCGACAGCGGAAAGCGCTTGCAGCAAACCGAGCGCATGGGGTCGAGCGCGGTCAGGCAACCCGTCCGCGACCAAAGCGACGGCTAAACCGAACACACCTCCGACTCCCAGACCCGTGACAAAGCGATAAACGCAAAAGTCTATCACGTTTCGGGAGAATGCCGAAAGCCCGGTGCAAAGGGAATAAAGCAGTACGGTCAATGCGAGCGTGCGAGCCCGGCCAATTTTGTCGCCTACCGCACCAAAAATCAGACCGCCCGTTGCCCATCCGGCAACAAAGATGGCGGTTGCGTAACCTCCCCACTTTTTCATGATTTCAGGGGAGGTTCCTTCAGGAAGAAGAGCGCTGATCGCTGGATTACGAGCAATAATAAAAAGCTGTTGATCAAGGCAATCGAACATCCAAGCCAACGAGGCAACAGCGAAAACAAACCAGTGATAACGGGTAAGCGTTTTCCACCAGGGCAAATGGGGGGTGTCGATGGAACTTTCCGGCGCAGTTGTTTTGGATTCCATTGGTGAATTGCAACACACGCGGCGGAGTGTAGCCAAGATTTTCTTTTCAAATTTGATGGAAAAGTTTTCGCAAAAGAAAAAAGCCCGTTCTTTCGAACGGGCTTTTGTGATCTAAAATTAGAACGGCTTTAGCTCTTGGCTGCTTCCGTTTTTTCGGCAGCGGGCTTTTTCTTTTTTACCGCAACCTTCTTTTCCTTTTTAGGTTCAGCGGCTTCCTTCGCTTCAGCCGCAGGAGTTTCAGTTTTTGCGGGAGTTGGTTCACTGACCGGAACATCAACCCATTCGAGGATGGCAAGATTTGCGGCATCGCCCTGACGCTCGTGCAATTTGATAATCCGAGTGTAACCACCGCGACGGTCTTTTTGCGTTGGCGCGATTTCGTTGAAAAGAATCTTGACTGCCTCTTCCTGTTTCAAACGAGCGGCGGCGAGACGACGATCATGAAGCGTTCCGCTCTTGCCGAGGGTGACCATTTTCTCTGCGACAGAACGGGCGGCTTTAGCCTTGGCCAAAGTGGTTTGGATTCGTTTGTGGATGATCAGACTGCACACCATGTTGGCCAACATCGCATTACGATGCGAACCGGTGCGGCCTAATTTTGCTGTTCGTTTAAGATGGCGCATAAAACTTGGTTAAGCCGTTTTGGCTTCTTCTTTCGGTGCTTCGAGCAAAGCCGGGTCGATATTCATTCCGAGCGACAAGCTGAGCGAAGTGAGTTTATCTTTGATTTCGTTGAGAGACTTTTTACCGAAATTGCGATACTTGAGCATTTCAGCTTCGGTCTTCATCGCGAGCTGGCCAACGGTGGTGATGTTAGCGTTGTTCAAGCAATTGGCAGCACGGACGCTCAATTCAATTTCATTGACGCTCATGTTAAGCAATTTGCGCATCCGGGACTTCTCGTCGTCCTGCTTGTCGGCAACTTCTTCAAATTCAACCGCGTTTTTGTCGTAACCGACAAACACGTCAAGATGATGCTGGAGAATCGCCGAGGCTTGCGTGAGCGCGTCGTCGGGAGAAATGCGGCCGTCGGTCCAAATCTCGATGATCAAACGATCGTAATCGGTGCGCTGTCCAACGCGGGCGCTTTCGACCGAGTACTTAACGCGAGTGACGGGAGAGAACAACGAATCAATCGCGATGACGCCGATGGCTTGATCCGGCTTCTTGTTTTCATCACCGGGCAAAAATCCGCGACCGACTTTGACTTCCAATTCCATCTCGAACTTTTTCTTTTTGTCGAGCGTGCAGATGTGCTGCTTCGGATTAACGAGTTCAACATTCTGGTTGAGCTCGATGTCGGCAGCGGTGACATCGCCTTCCTTGTTGACCGAGATCAAAAGCGTTTGCGGTTCGCGGCTATGCGCTTTAAACAAAACTTTCTTCAGATTGAGAACGATGTCGGTGACATCTTCCACGACGCCTTCCACGGTGGCGAACTCATGCATCGCTCCATCGATCTTGATGGAAGTAATCGCAGCGCCTTCCAAAGAGGAAAGGAGCACGCGGCGGAGTGAGTTTCCGATGGTGTGGCCGTAACCGGTTTCAAACGGGTCAGCGACAAATTTGGCGTAGGTCTCTGTTGCGGTTGAATCTTCCTTGGTCAACCGCTTGGGCATTTCGAAACGTCCTAAACGTACTGGCATAACTTATCTTTCCAACAATTTTAATCTGGCTCTCTCGGGGAAATTATTCCCGCAGCCGAAAAAGCCCGTGTAATTGTTTTTTTTGCTCCTTGCGAAGCGGTTTGTTAATTAGCGGGAATAAAATTCAACTACCGTCTGCTCGTTGGCAATCGGCTGGATTTCTTCGCGAGTAGGAACACGCATCACGGTTCCTTTAAAAGCGGTCTTATCAAGCGAGATCCAATCCGGCACAACGCGGCTGGTCGAAATTTCCAGACTCTTAGTCGCCAGCTGGCGCGACACATTGGAGTCTTTGATTTCAATGACATCATTCACCTTCAACGCGTAGGAAGGGATATTGACCTTGCGGCCATTTACTTTGACGTGGCCGTGACCAACCAGTTGACGGGCTGAAGCGCGGGTGTTGCCGAAGCCGAGGTGAAAGACAACATTGTCCAAACGGGTTTCGAGAATCTGCAACATCTGCTCACCCGTGACACCACGGCGGCGAAGTGCTTTTTCGTAAACACCCCGGAATTGGCGCTCCATTAAACCGTAGTAATAGCGAAACTTCTGCTTCTCGATCAACCCGAGGGCGTAGTCAGTATTCTTGCGGCGTGATTTCGGGCCGTGGACACCGGGACCGTAGTTACGACGTTCCAGATATTTGGACGGACCAAAAATTGGGATGCCGAAACGTCGGCTGATTCTTGTGCGAGGACCTGTATAACGAGCCATAAATTAATTTCGATTTGCGAATTACAAATTGTTAAACGCGACGTTTTTTGCGAGGACGACAACCATTGTGAGGAACTGGGGTGCAGTCCTTGATGGCGTTAATTTCAAGCCCGATTGCTTGAAGCGCGCGGATGGCGGATTCACGACCGGAACCAGGACCTTTGACTCGCACTTCGACTTCGCGCATGCCGTGAGACATGGCTTGGCGAGCCGCGTCTTGAGCAACTTGTTGTGCCGCGAAAGCGGTGCTTTTGCGTGAACCTTTAAATCCTACCCGGCCTGCGCTCGACCAACCAAGGACGTTGCCTTGCATATCGGTGATGGCAACGTGCGTGTTGTTGAAAGTGGCAAGAATATTGGCGATACCAATGCTGATATTCTTCGCGCCTTTGACCTTGATAATCTTCTTTGCGTTAGGATCATCGGCCAACAATTCAGCGGCAGTAGGAGCTGCGGGAGCGGCAACTGGTTCAGCAGTTGCGGCAGCCTTTCCTGTTTCAGAACCGCCCGGAGCTGCTTTTTCCTTCTTCGCAGGTTTGGTCTGCCCTTCAGCAGCAGCCGCTTTCGCTGGCTTTTCAGCCGCTTCTGGTTTCGCTTCCTTTTTAGGAGCGGCTTTCTTCGATTTTGTTTCTTCAGCCATAGTTCAAAAATTAGTGAATACCAGTTTTGGCGTTCGGATTACGTTGGACGCCAACCGTTTTGCGCGGACCTTTACGAGTGCGGGAATTCGTTTTTGTGCGCTGGCCTCGAACCGGCAAACCGCGCAAATGACGTGTGCCGCGGTAGCATTTAATGCCCTGCAAACGTTTCAAATTCATGCCGAGTTCGCGGCGTAAATCACCTTCGATAATATACTTGCCTTCCTGAATCGCATGCACGATCTGGGAAAGTTGTGATTCATCCAAATCTTTGGCGCGAATGCTTGGGTCAATTTTGGCGTTCTCCAAAATGATTTTAGCATTGGAGGGTCCAATGCCGTAAATGTAGCGCAGCGCTATGTCGATGCGCTTGCCGCCAGGAATTTCTACTCCGATAATGCGTGCCATAAATTCTTAACCTTGTCGTTGTTTGTGGCGAGCATTCGAGCAAATCACTCGAATGATCCCTTTACGTTTTACCACTTTGCAGTTTTCGCAAAGTTTCTTCACTGATGCGCGAACTTTCATATTATTTCTCTTTAAAAACGATGGAGCCTTTCGACAAATCGTAAGGCGACATTTCCAAATTCACTTTTTCACCCGTCATAATCCGAACAAAATTCAACCTCGTTTTGCCCGAGATATGCGCCAAAATCAGATGCCCATTTGGCAAAGCGACCCGAAACAAACTATTCGGGAGCACTTGCACTACGGTGCCTTCGACTTTGATAGCGCCTTCTCTCGACACGTTAAAACTTCCGGATCCGATTCGGTTACCAAAACCGTATGCTCAAAATGGGCGGATAATGAACCATCTTTCGTTACTACTGTCCAGCCGTCATTTAAAATCTTCACTTCAGGCTTGCCCGCATTGACCATCGGTTCAATCGCCAGCGTCATTCCAGCCCTTAATTTGGGCGATGACTTTCCTTCCACAAAATTCGGAATCTGCGGCTCTTCATGCATGCTCCGTCCAACGCCGTGCCCAACAAATTCCCGAACCACGCTAAAACCATTTCCTTCCACGTATTTCTGAATTGCGCGCGAAATATCCACTACGCGATTTCCCGGAACCGCCTGAGCAATTCCCTCGTAAAGCGCGCTCTCCGTCACATCCATCAAACGCTGCGCCGCAACTCCGCAACCGCCAACCGAAACCGTCTTCGCCGTGTCGCCGATAAATCCGTTGTAAACGACGCCGCAATCCAGACTGATAATGTCGCCAAATTCCACCCGGCGACTATTCGCCAACCCGTGAACCACCTGATCATTCACCGAAATACAAAGGTGACACGGAAACTTCCGATACCCCAAAAATGCGCTCTTTGCTCCGTGACTTTTAATCCGTTCAGCCGCAAAATCATCAATGTCGCGGGTCGTGATTCCCGGCTGAATGAACGCACTGACTTCTTCCAAAACCTTGCCCGCCACCAAACAGGCTGGTCGCATAGCTTCCAGATCCCGTTCGTTTTTTAAAACAATCATCTTCCGAGCAAAATCGCCTCCGCGATTTAGAACCGCCCTTTGATTCTGCCCTTTTTCAAAAATCCGTCGTAGTGGCGCATCAACAAATGCGATTCCATCTGGCGCATCGTATCGAGCATCACGCCAACCATGATCAACATGCTCGTGCCGCCAAAAAATTGGGAAACGATCGGGTTAATTCCCATCGCATTGCCCAGCATAATCGGGATCACTGCAATCACCGTTAAAAAAATTGCGCCAGCAAGGGTGATTCGGCTCATCGTGCGGTGCAGAAAATCGCTGGTAGCCTGGCCAGGGCGGACTCCGGGAATGTATCCGCCAGATTTCTTCATATCGTCGGCAATTTGCAACTCATTGAACTGCGTCGCCACCCAGAAATAGGAAAAGAACAGAATCATTAACCCGTAAAGCGCGATGTAAAGAAACGAGCCTTGTTGCAAATAAACAGAGAGCTTGATCAAATTAGCGCCCAGCGCGCTCGCCCAACCGGCCGAAAGCGTGGCTAATTTTTGCCCCAGATTTTGGAGAATCATGGCTGGGAACATCAAAATAGCCTGGGCGAAAATCACCGGCATCACTCCAGCGTAATTAACTCGCAATGGCATGAACGAGCTCCCACCTGAATAAACTTTTCGTCCCACAGCCCGCTGTGCGTATTGCACCGGAATTTTTCGTTGCGCTTGTGTTACCGCAATGACGCCTGCGATAACGGCTGCCAATAATAAGACCAAGGCAATCGCATGAAAGACGGTGAACTTCGATTCAACACCCGC
>JBKJOA010000338.1:0-5253 GCA_046593365.1 Limisphaerales bacterium | reverse complement strand
CGCCTCACCGTCCAGGCGAAAGGCGAGGTCGCCGCGCTCGCCGACACCATCAACAACATGACCGACACGCTGGCGACCTTCGCCGACCAAGTGACGAATGTGGCGCGCGAAGTCGGCGTGGATGGGCGGCTGGGCGGACAGGCGAACGTCCCCGGTGCCGCCGGCACCTGGAAGGATCTCACCGGCAACGTCAACCTGCTCGCCGCCAACCTCACCACCCAGGTGCGCGCCATCGCCGAGGTTGCCACCGCTGTGACCAAAGGCGACCTTACGCGCTCCATTCAGGTGGAGACCCGCGGCGAGGTAGCCGAGCTGAAGGATAACATCAACACGATGATATCCAACCTGCGCGAAACCACCGAGAGTAACCGCGAGCAAGACTGGCTCAAGACCAACCTCGCCAAATTCACCGGCATGCTCCAGGGCCAGCGTGAGCTAAAAACTGTGGGCCAGTTGCTCCTTAGCGAGCTGGCTCCGTTGGGCCATGCATATCAGGGTACCATTTACCATCTCGCCAGTGCCGCGGGTAATTCCGAGCTCCAACTGCTCTCGAGCTACGCGCATGGCGAGGACGATCAACTCACCGATAAGATCGGTCTCGGTGAGGGCCTCGTCGGCCAGTGTGCTGTGGAAAAGAAACGCATTTTGCTCAGCGATGTTCCGCCGGATTTCATCTCCATCTCGTCCAGTCTCGGCAAGTCCCGGCAGGTAAGTATCATAGTGCTGCCTGTACTGTTCGAAGGGCAGACCAAGGCAGTCATCGAACTGGCCGCGCTCCAGAGCTTCGACGGCGGGTATCTGGCGTTCCTCGAGCTGCTCACCCAGAGCATTGGCGCAGTCTTCAATACCATCGAGGCGACGATGCGCACCGAGGGTCTGCTCAAGCAGTCGCAGCAGCTCACGGTCGAGCTGCAATCCCGCCAGAGCGAACTTCAACAGACCAATGAAGAGCTTGGCACCAAAGCCAGACTGCTGGCCGAACAGAACGCTGAGGTCGAGCGCAAAAACTCCGAGGTCGAACAGGCCCGACGCGCGCTCGAGGAAAAAGCTGCTGAACTGGCCCTAACCTCGAAATACAAGTCCGAGTTCCTGGCGAACATGTCTCACGAGTTGCGCACGCCGCTCAATTCCATCCTCATCCTTAGTCAGCAGCTTGCCGGCAACACAGGTGGCAATCTCTCGACCAAGCAGGTCGAGTTTTCCCGCAACATCAACTCCTCCGGCTCCGATCTGCTCAACCTCATCAACGACATTCTCGATCTCTCGAAAATCGAGTCGGGCACCGTCACCGTCGAGATCGAAGAAATTTCATTCTCCGGCTTGCGCGAAAACATTGACCGCAATTTCCGGCATGTGGCCGAAGCCAAGAACCTGCCGTTCAAAGTGCAGTTTTCCGAGGAGCTGCCGCGCACCATGGACAGTGATCCCAAGCGCCTCCAGCAAATTCTCAAGAACCTGTTGTCCAACGCCGTCAAGTTCACCACCAATGGCCACGTCGAGGTTCGCGTCGCTTTCGCCACGCAAGGCTGGAGCCCTGATCACCCTGTGCTCAGAAACGCCCCGATGGTCATAGCCTTTTCCGTTGAGGACACCGGCATCGGAGTCGCCCCGGATAAGCAGCGGCTCATTTTCGAGGCATTCCAGCAAGCGGACGCTGGCACTTCCCGAAAATACGGCGGCACCGGTCTAGGCCTCGCCATCAGCCGCGAACTGGCGGTGCTCCTTGGTGGCGAAATCAAGCTTGCCAGTGTCCACGGGCAAGGCAGCACTTTCACTCTCTTCCTGCCGCTGCGCTATGCAGGTCCCGACAACGAGAGGGTTCCGTCGGTCACCAGTGCCCCGGGCGAGTTGCCAAGAACCCACGCTCTTAAAATCCTGCCCGTCGCGCGCGAAGAGACCATCGAGGACGACCGCAATTTCATCAAGGAAGGCGACCCGGTCCTGCTCATTGTAGAGGACGACCCGCACTATGCGCGCATCCTGTTGGGACTGGCGCGCGACAAAGGCTTCAAGGGAATTGTCGCAACCAAAGGCGCGTTGGGCCTTTCCCTCGCCCGGCAGTTCCACCCCGCTGCCATCTCGCTTGATATTTTTCTCCCTGACATGCTTGGCTGGACGGTGCTAAACCAACTTAAGCTTGACCCGGCCACGCGCCACATTCCGGTGCAAATTGTCACCTTGGAAGAAGAACGCCGGCATGGCCTCGCGCACGGCGCTTTCGCCTACCTCATCAAAGCACCTACTACCGAGGGCTTGGAAATGGCGTTCGACCGAATTAAGGAATTCACCGCCCCGCGCACAAAGCGACTCCTGATTGTCGAGGACAACGAAATCGAACGCCGGTCCATCGTCGAGTTGCTCGGCTATAAGGACATCGAGATAACGGAAGTCGCCACTGGCACTGAAGCCTTGACCGCGATGCTCGACAAGCCGTTCGACTGCGTGGTGCTCGATCTGCGCTTGCCGGACATGAATGGGTTCGAGTTGCTGGAGAAAATCCACGCGGAGCCGACTCTAGCAGACGTGCCAGTGGTCGTCTTCACTGGCAAAGATCTAAGTGGCGAGGAACAGGCGCGGCTCAAGGCGATGGCTAAGAGCATCGTCCTCAAAGACGTCCAGTCACCTGAGCGACTACTGGATGAGACTGCTCTCTTCCTTCACCGCGTCATCACCGACCTGCCGCCGGAGAAGCAGGACTTGCTCGAACGGCTCCACGGCTCCCACGAAGTCCTGCGCGGCCGCAAGATCCTTGTGGTCGATGACGACGCGCGGAACATCTTCGCCCTGACCAGCCTGCTCGAAAATCAGGAGATGGATGTGATCAGCACGACCAATGGCCGCCAGGCGATCGACATCATCCAGAGCACGCCCGATCTGAGCATCGTAGTCATGGACATCATGATGCCTGAAATGGATGGCTACGAGACGATGCGCGAAATCCGCAAAATCCCCGAATTTCGAACCTTACCCATCCTCGCGCTCACGGCCAAAGCGATGAAAGGCGACCGTGAGAAGTGCCTCGACGCCGGCGCGAGCGACTATATTGCGAAGCCGGTGAATACCGACCAACTCCTGTCACTGCTGCGCGTCTGGCTTTTCCGATGATTAAGAACACTCACAACCTCAACGATCGGGCGCAAGAACCGCTACCCGATGATTGCCCCGCCGCTGAATCGGCAACGCCTGCGTTTTTCGATGGCTCAATCAATATCTTAATCGTGGACGATGAGCCGAAAAACCTCACCGTGCTCGAAACCGTCCTCGACGACCCCGGCTACCGGCTAGTCCGGGCCGGATCAGCCGACCAGGCGCTGCTCGCGCTCGTTGAGGAGGAATTTGCGCTCCTCATCCTGGATGTCCGGATGCCCGGCATGACTGGCTTCGAACTGGCCCAAATGATCAAGGAGCGCAAAAAAACCGCCCGTGTACCCATCATCTTCCTTAGCGCCTACTACAACGAAGATCAGCATGTGCTCGAAGGCTATGGCACCGGCGCGGTAGATTACCTCCACAAACCGGTGAACCCGGCCATCCTCCGTTCGAAGGTCGCCGTGTTTGCCGAGCTGCACCGCCGGAGCCGCGAGAGTGCCATCGCCAACCGCGCTCTGCTCGCCGAAGTCGCCGAGCGCCGCCAAGCCGAGGAGCAGTTGCGCGAAACGGTCGCGGAGTTGGAAGCGTTCTCCTACAGCATCACGCATGACTTGCGTGCGCCACTTCGCTCCATGCAAAATTTTTCGAAACTATTACAGGAGGACTACGGCTCGAAACTGGATGAAACCGGCGAGGATTTTCTGCGCCGCATTGCGACGTCAGCCAGCCGGATGGACCAGTTGATTCAGGACGTGCTGGTTTACAGCCGTGTGTTGCGAAGGGATTTGAAACTTGAGCCTGTGGACGTGGAGAAGCTGTTGCGCGGGATGTTCGAGACTTATCCCGAGTTTCAAGAACCAAAAACGGCAGTCACCATTGAAGGCGAGTTGCCAGCGGTGCTGGGCAACGAAGCCGCGCTGACCCAGTGCTTTTCCAACTTGGTGAACAACGCGGTGAAATTTGTTCCGCTTAACACCAAACCACGCGTGCGAATCAGCGCGGAGCGAAATGGAATTGCGGTCCGGTTCTGGATCGTCGATAACGGAATCGGAATGGATCCGAAATATTCCAAGACGATCTTCGAAATGTTTCAACGCCTCAGCACTAACTACGAGGGAACAGGAATTGGCCTGGCCATCGTGCGTAAAGCGGCGGAGCGGATGGGTGGGGCGGTAGGCGTGGAATCCGAGCCGGGCAAAGGCAGCCGCTTCTGGCTCGACTTGAAACTGGCAGACAACAACGAAATAAATTTATGAGCCAACAGGAAGTTCTTTACGTGGAAGATGATGCGAACGACGTGATTTTCATGCGTTTCGCTTGGAAAAAAGCCGGCCTGCTGAATAAGATTCAGGTAGTCACCGATGGCGAGCAGGCCATGCACTATCTTTCAGGCGAAGGCCAATATGCCAATCGCGCTGAGCATCCGATGCCTCGCCTCGTGCTGCTGGATTTGAAGTTGCCCAAAGTCTCCGGCCTCGAAGTACTCAAATGGATTCGCGAGCAACCGGCAATTCACACGCTGCAAGTAGTCGTGCTTTCATCCTCGAACCGGCCGATGGATGTCCACACCGCGCACGCGCTGCGAGCCAACGCGTATCTGGTAAAGCCGTCCGACACCGAGGGGTTGGCACAAATAGCGGCAAGCTTGAAAGACTTCTGGTTGAGCCGAGTGCAACCGCCGCCGGAATGTCTGCAGTTTAGGCAATAGCGGGGGGCAGGGCTGACGCATATCTCCTAAGTTACGTTTCTCATTAACCCCGTGGCTTTAGCCCGGTGGCCGAATTCCCAAAGATGAATTCAGCCGTTTCAACGGCTTGCTGGACGAATGGAGAAGCCGTTGAAACGGCTGAAATTTCACCACGCTGACTCTTTCACCGGGCTAAAGCCACGGTGTTAATGAAATATTCTGAAAAACAAAGGGATTTTGTTGCGTCTGCCTTGGCCACGGCTTTGGAATTGGAAAACTTCGCGGCCTGATTATCGAAGCGAACCAACCCGCCTCCTCACGCCGGCAGTTCCGATGCCTCGGTAGTGGTTTAATTTGAATTCGTTGCGGGTTTGGAGTTTCGCGTTTACGCGGTTTAGGACCGCCTACAGGCGGAACTCCAAACCAAACTGCGCCACTACCGATGCCTCGGCGGGTTTTTGCCAGAGCCTCGAACA
>JBKJOA010000274.1:0-2810 GCA_046593365.1 Limisphaerales bacterium | reverse complement strand
CGCGAAGTAATTCGCGTCAACAGCCAATCAGGAAAAGGTGGCGTGGCCTATTTGTTGGAGAGCGAATTCGGAATTGATCTGCCCAAAGAAATGCAACGTGAGTTTGGTCCGATTGCGAATGACGAAGTAGATCGACTCGGTCGCGAAGTTACCGGGACGGAACTGAAACAAATGTTCTGGTGCGAATACGTGGAGCGAAATCAGCCATGGCAATTGCAGAGTTTCGAAACGGAGAGTCGCGACGGAACGGTTCGTTGCAGGGCAAAATTAATTTGCGATGGAAAACCAAAAGAGTTCTCCGGAGAAGGCAATGGTCCATTGGCGGCATTGGTCCACGGATTTGTTAGCGCAAACGTGCCGCGCTTTGAGATCACAAATTATAGTGAGCACGCGTTGAGTTCAGGCGAAGAAGCGGTCGCGATTGCCTACATCCAAATCAAGACAGGCGACGGGTGCTCGCGTTGGGGGGCAGGGGTGGACACAAACATTGAACTGGCATCTGTGAAAGCGGTTTTGAGTGCATTGAATCGTTTGTAGCAATGCATTTCTCAAATCGGGAGTTCGCCTATGTCCTAAATCGAGCCTTCTCCCTATTGAAAACCTTCGGATCGGGCTTTCATTTCCAACGGAGGTTCAATGATCAAGGCAATCAGTTTCAAAAGCATTTTCAGACTGTTGAAGGAAACCGGGGCGGAATGGGTTGAGGATAAAGCGCCGCGACTCGGTGCGGCGCTCTCTTACTACACCGTCTTCTCTATTGCGCCGCTCATCCTTATCGCGATCACTATCACTGGGCTGATCTTTGCCGACGCGCAACAGCAGGTCATCGCACAGGTGCAGAGTGTGATGGGCGAGAAAGGGGCGGAGGCGATTAAATCCATGATTCAAGCCGGGCAAAAGCCGGTGCAAAGTTCGATTGCTACTATTCTCGGATTTGCCACATTAATTTTCGGAGCGGCGGGCGTTTTCATTCAATTGAAAGACGCACTCAACACGATTTGGGACGTGGATGAGACTTCAGCCAAAGGCGGGATATGGGCCTTCGTCAAAAAATACTTTCTCTCTTTCAGTATGGTTTTAGGAATTGGGTTTCTCCTGCTCGTTTCGCTCCTGCTCGAAGCGGCTGTGGCGATTGCGGGTGAATTTGCAAAGAATTATATCCCGGGGATGGACGTGGTCATGCAAGTGGCCGCCGTGGTGATTTCATTCGCCGTTGTGGCTCTATTGTTTGCCATGCTTTTTAAGTTTCTACCCGACGTAAAGGTTGCCTGGCGCGATGTTTGGATAGGCGCGATTCTCACGGCCGCGCTGTTCGTGATCGGTAAGATTATTCTGGGGCTTTACCTCGGGAAAGCGGCGGCAGCTTCGGCTTACGGCGCGGCGGGTTCGCTGGTGATCGTTTTGCTGTGGGTTTATTATTCGTCGCAAATACTTTTTTTTGGAGCAGAATTTACGCAGGTTTACGCAAGACATCACGGGTCGCATTTCACGCCTGAGGTTCTGAAAGAAAAATTAACCCCCAAGCAAAAGTTGGTTGCAGAAAGCGAAGAACAGCGGAAACAAATCGTGTCCACGTTTGGGAAATTCAATTTAAGAACGATGAGGGGAAGCGAATTGGCGGCACGTAAATCGAAGCGCCACCAGTTGTTCTGAAGTGGAATTCTGGCACGCGAGGTTACCGAATCCACGCAAGGCAGGTGAAAAGTCGTTCGGCAAAACTCATGGTAAAACAGGCGCGCGGGACTTTGAGCCGCCGTGATGTTCTTAGTTTTTTTGAACAAAGGGTGGAAATCCAGAAACGCTTTTTGTACATGTAGGGAATGTCCAATCGTTTCCTCAATTACAACCTGAAAGCACTGCTCGTTGCTTCTATTTTGCTGAATTATATTCCATTGACCCGTGCGCAAACTAAATCTGATAAACATTGGTTCAAAGGCAATCTCCACACGCACAGTCTTTGGAGCGATGGCGATGGTTATCCCGAGATGATTGTCGCGTGGTATAAAACCAACGGCTATCAGTTCCTCGCACTTTCCGACCACAACATTCTTCAGAAAGTTGAGCGCTGGATAGATATTGATAGGAATAAAGGAGGCACAAATGCTTTTGCCGGTTATTTGAAGCGGTTCGGAACAAACTGGGTCGAGCAGCGCGCGGAAAATGGCACCAATCAAGTGCGGCTGAAAACATTCGATGAATTTCAAAAGTTGTTTGAAGAGGAAAATAAATTTCTTCTGATCCTCGCGGAAGAAATCACCGACCGCCATCTCTCCGCTCCTGTTCACATGAATGTCACCAACGTGCGCGAAGTGATCAAGGCGCGCGGCGGCACCAGCGTTTTTGAGGTTATCCAAAACAACGTGAACGCCGTTTTGGAACAACGCGCCCGCACGGGACAGCCCATGTTTCCTCATTTGAATCATCCCAATTTTCAATGGGGCGTGACGGCGGAAGATATTTTGCCCGTGAAAGGTGAAAAGTTTTTCGAAATCTATAATGGGCATCCCGGAGTTCACAACGAGGGGGATGATCTCCACGCCAGCACCGATCGCATCTGGGACATTCTTTTGACGAAACGAATTGCTGAATTGCATCTCGAACCGATCTTCGGCCTAGGAACGGACGATTCGCATGAATACCAGATCATCAGCGCCAAGAGTAATAATCCCGGTCGCGGCTGGATCATGGTCAAAGCAAAAGAGTTGTCCGCGAGATCGTTGATCGAAGCAATGGAAGCCGGGGATTTTTACGCATCGAGCGGTGTCCAATTGAAAAACATTCAGCGCGGCCCAAAAGTTTATTCGCTGGAA
>JBKJOA010000183.1:0-4427 GCA_046593365.1 Limisphaerales bacterium | reverse complement strand
GTTTCGAGCGCGGGTTGCGAGAGACGCGACGGGCGATTTCGCTGGCCAACCAGCGTCATGAGCCACGGCGCGTATTCGGGCAAGCTAACAAACTGCCAGGAGCCTGCGACACATGCCAAACGAAAGCTGCGCCTGGCCTCTTCATGCTCTTTTTGCAATTGTTCCAGCGCGGCGATCAAATCTTCCTCTCTTGTTTTTTTATACGGCTTTGATTCCTCTGCCGCGTTTTCGGTCACCGCAGTCGCAGTGAGTAAATCCCGAAGCTCCTTTGGACTCATCGGCTTTTGTGCCGAAAACAAAACGGCTTCCAAAATATTTTTCAATTCCATGCTAGTTCAAATTCGGATTGCCAGACTCGACGGGCGATGCGGTGTTCGACGGTTGCAACTGGGTAGTTTCGAGTTCATTGGAGGAGGCGATTTGCGGAGACGCTTTGGTAATCTCGATTTCGCTGAAATGCTCCGACTGCACGCAGGTGAGTTGCTTGAGTCGAATCAATTCCAACAACGCCAGAAAAGTACAAATGACTTCCGATCGGCTCGTCGCGCCGGCGAACAAGTCTGAAAAACAAAATGGTTTTTCGGAAATCAGCTTCAGCAGTTCCTCGATCTTTTCGCTGACGCTCCATTTATCTTCAAAAATATCACGCTGATCTTCCCGTTGATTGACGCGTTTGAGAATCGCATTAACCGCGTTGAGCAAATCGAAAATGGAAACTTCCGGGCGCAGCGCGGGACGGTCGGACGCAAAATCAAGTTTGCCGGGGAGTCGGGGATAAATATTTTCCTGTTCGATTTCGCGAAGCTGTAGTTGCCCGGCGACGTCTTTAAATTTTTTGTATTCAACCAACTGACGGATCAGCTCGAAGCGCGGGTCTTCGCCTTCATCCTCGTCTTCGACCTGGACTTGTTGATCGACGGGCAACAGTTCGCGGCTCTTGATGAACATGAGTGTCGAAGCCATGACGAGAAATTCACCGGCGACTTCCAGATCCAACATGCGCATGACTTCAATGTAGTCGATAAATTGGGTTGCCAGCTTGGTGAGATTGACTTCGTAAATATCGACTTCCTCCTTCCGGATCAGGTGGAGAAGCAAATCGAGCGGCCCTTCAAAGACTTCAAATTTAACTTTGTATTCGGACATGCGCGGCGGCGTTATTGAGCACAAACTAAAAGCAGCGCAATCCATTGGCAACGCTTTACTAGTTCATAGAGATGATCCGTCAAAAGGTATGCAGTAGGAACCTCGCCTGAGAATTTCCCTGTCGCTTTGCCTAAAAAAATGCACGAGGATGAAATCAGTGTTCTGGCGAATTGAGTCCTCTGGGAATCGTGAGATTAGTTTCCTAGAAACATTAACTCTAAGTCACCATGAAAAACATTTTCCTTTTATCCCTGCTCTCACTCGGTCTGGTCGCCTGCCAGACTCACCCTCACACCGAATACTCCCGCATGGGGCATTATGGCTTTACCTATGACTTGGACAACTCGCCGTCGCCTTTACAGGACACGAGCTATCGACCCTTGACCACCGCCGATTTGGCAGCGCCAATAATTATTTACGTCACGAATAACACCGCTCCAACCACCACGGCACCTGCTGGAAACACCGCCCCTGTAACAGTGCCCGCCTCGAGAGCTGGAGCGACACCCTAAGCCGCGCAGCATTTGCGACAAAGGGTCGTGGCGGCGAGAGCTTGAATCGCTGAGAGAAGTGGACTAGTAAGTAGCTGCCATGTTGACCAATTTTTCAGGTTCGTTGCTGCTCGCGATCTCTGTGTCTTTGATTTCTTCTACCGGCTTCGCCACTGAAATCCGTGGGAAACCAATCATCGTAAAGAAAAAAGTTGATTCAAGCGAAGCAGTTACAAATTCCATCATTGCTCCAACTCCAGCCAAGACTCAAAAAATCGGAGAATACGTCGAGGTCGGTTTTGATCGCCTGGCAAATTTCTCGTTTGAAATGCCCGAAGGCCTTCAGCCTGCTAATTCAGTCAATAAAGCGACGAAGTCCGGCGACCAGATTCCGGCTGACGTAAAATTTTTCGACCAGAAAAAAGTGGCGCTTAAAGGTTTTATGCTTCCGTTGAAGGTGGATGATGGTGTTGTGACCGAAATGTTGATTATGAAAGATCAATCAATGTGCTGTTACGGCGCGGTTCCGAGGATCAATGATTGGGTCAGTGTAAAAATGAAAAATGGCGGAGTGAAATCGGTTATGGACCAACCCGTCACGCTCTACGGAAAACTACACGTCGGCGAGATGTTGGAGAACGGTTATCTGGTCGGCATCTACGAGTTGGACGGCGATAAAATGGAGGAAGCGCAGTGATTGGGTGGAACATGCCTCCCGCCTGTTGATTCCCGCGTCCCGCCGGAATCCGGTCCGAAGCGGTCATTATCTTTGGAGGCTCAGAAAAAACAAAAAAGTAAAACACTCCCGTTCCGCCGGGATTATTGCCCGGGCGCAGTCATCGGCACCTGTCCCGGTCGGCTCAAATAATAAATCAGATCACGCACTTCCTGTTCGCTCAACGCAGCGAGCAACCCTTCCGGCATCATCGATAATTCATTTTGCTTCAATGACCCGACTTCATTTTTCGGAATTGTGAGCGTCTCGTTGGCCGTCAAAACGGTGTAGGAGTTTTCACCCTGCGCTTGGACGATTCCCGTGATCACGCGATCATCTTTCGTTTCCAAAGTGGACGAGCGATAGTCATTCGGAATCACGGCGTTTGGGTCCACCATGTTTTGCAAAATGTAATCCAGATCGCCGCGATTTGAGCCGGTTAAATCAGGCCCAACCTTCCCGCCGACATCAAACAGGGTGTGACATTGCTGGCACGATTTTACAAAAATGGCCCGGCCTCGAGAAGCATCGCCCGGCTGTGAACCACCGGTTCGATAGACTTTCTGGTATTTCTCAATCTGCTGTTTCTTATCCTTGCTCGATTCACGAACCACGCCCCAGACTTTTTCCAACTGCTGATTGACTTCATCACTTTTTAAATTGCGAAGCTGGCGGATCAAGTCCGCGCTCAAATCTTTGCGTGAGATTTTGTCCGCACCGACGGCGGCAAGCATGGGTTTGGCAAATGTCACGCGGGAAGAAAGCGTGTTCAGTGCGTCGCGTTTTTCCGCCGGATTAAGCGAACTGTAGCTCGCAATAATTTTCGTCGGCGTCGCCGCATCTTCATACGAGGCCAGCCCGCGCAAAGCCTGGCCACGCAGGAGAGGATCGTTCAGGAGAGACTGCAAGGCGGGCGCAAGCTCCTTATCTTTTACATTCAACAGAGATTCCAGTGCTGTCCGACGAGCGCTCGTTTCTGCCGCCGGATTGACCAGCGTGGCGCGAAGTCCGGCCAGCGCCTGCAAGCTGCCGAAGGTCAACGAAAGCGATTGAACTTGCGCACGAATTTCTGCCTTCGGACTCGCGGATAATTTCTTTTCGATTTCTTCCCAGCCGCGCGGCATCGGCGCGCTGCGCTGGCCCTTGAGCGCGAAACTTAGTCCGTCTAAAGTATCTCGTAGCCGCGTCTCGGCAGAGCGCGGACTGATTTCTTTTTCTCCAACCGCGCTCTGCCGAGACGCGGCTACGAGAGCATTGACAATTTCCGCCATCGCTTCGGGCGTTCCTAGCGCAGCCACACGGCGGACGGTGAAATTTAAAATGTTCGGAAGCTTTGTGGATTCGGCCATTTGCAAAGCGCGCTTTGCGTCAACCGTTGCCAACGGTTCCGCTGCATACCAATACATGAGCGGAAGATTTTGGTCGCTCGCATCTTCGGAATGCGCGTAAAGCGCTTCTAAAATTTCCCAACGATTTCCCAGCGGCAACCGTTGCAATGCGGAAGCAATATAAAGCCGGACAACGGGGGATTTGTGTTCACATGCGAGCCGAGCGAATTCTTTCAGAACCTTTTCAGAAACCTTTTTATCTTCGCACAAAAGTTGAATTGCCCAAGCGGAGTCATAGGACGAACTATTCCGAAAATCTTGTTCGAAACGACGATTGTTTGCCAACACCGAGTCATCAATTTTGCCATTCTTCGCTTTCAAAAAATCATCGGCATCTTTTCTTATCGCTTCGGCATCCTTCTTTTTCTCGCTGTCACTTTGACCATTCGAGTAAGTCATTTGGGAAATAGCACTTTCTTCGTTTAACTTTCCAATAGCGTGCTTAAACCACAACCAATGGAGAGAATCCAAAAGCGAATCTGGTGAACGAATTTTTGCATAAGCGTCCCAATCGGTAAGAATTTGCTCTCTAACCTTAGGATTCTGAGAGCGCTCTTGCAAAATTCTCCGTGCATGACGACCAGTCCAGCTTGAGCCTTGCGAAACCGCAACTTTTGCAAGTTCAACATTGCGCCACTTCTGCAAATCCACTTTCTCAAATTTCGTTTCACCGTAACTGACTTTGTA
>JBKJOA010000149.1:0-8813 GCA_046593365.1 Limisphaerales bacterium | reverse complement strand
GGAGACTGTGACATCCAAAGAAACACCGCTTAACTCAGCGTATGATCTCTGTTCGTGGTCTGAGCAGGTTAAAGGCACTAGACCGGGGCGACGCGAAACCATTTTCAATCCAAATTTTTCTGCCAGCCGATAGCCAAAATCGGTCGCGCCAAGCTTCGGGAAAGAAAGCCCGCCGCTGGCGATCACACTTGAATTTGCCGTGTACGTTCCTGAATTCGTTTCGACTTCGAACTGCTGATTTTTTTTCACGTCAGCGATGCGACAATTTAAGCGAAACTCGACTTTTGCTGTCGCACTTTCGGCGTCAAGCATTGCGACAATTTCCCGCGAGCTGGTATCGCAAAAAAGTTGGCCAAGCTTCTTTTCGTGATAAACAATGCCGTGCTTCTCCACGAGCGCGATAAAGTCTGCCGACGAGTATCGAGCAAGCGCTGACTTGCAAAAGTGGGGACTGCCGCTCGTGATGTAATTTGCCGCGCTCGCACCGATGTTTGTAAAATTGCAGCGACCGCCTCCGGAAATGAAAATTTTTTTCCCAAGCCGTTCCGCGTGTTCCAGCACAACGACAGAACGCCCGCGCTTGCCCGCTTCCATTGCGCACATCAATCCCGCCGCGCCGCCGCCAATGACGATTACGTCGTAATTCATTTTGCGGAAACAAAGATGCGTAGTGGAAAAAAGAAGTCGAGTCCTCGCGGAATTTATTTAGACGGATACATGAATATTTTCCGCTGTTTCCAACGATTGCCTGACTTGACGTTTTTGTCCGTTGGCGCAAACTGTAATTAACAAAAGCAATGTTATGAAAAACAGAATTTTCCCCAAATTTCTCGTCGCAATTGTTGGAATGGCAACAACTGCACTTTCAATGGAGGTTATCGCTGAAATTTCTTCTGCCATTTCCACAACGGCAACGAGCAGCAGCCAAACCGTATCACCATTATCCTATGGAGCGGCAAACGTATTAAAATTGTCGCAAGCGAAGATTGGCGATGAAACCATCATTGCTTACATTCAGAAGTCGGGCCAGGGCTATGGCGGTTTGGGCGCGTCCGAGATTATTTATTTGCATGAGCAAGGAGTTTCCAGCCACGTCGTTACGACGATGCTCGATCAAGAAAAGAAGATGCGCGACGTTGCTGCCGCACAATCATCGGCGCAGCAAACCACGGTCGCCGCCACACCAGTCGCTCCGGTAACCACCATCCCTCAATATCAGCAAACTTATGCGCCTCCACCAGTCACCTATGTCCAAACTGCTCCCGCCCCATTAATTGTCATGCGCGATTCGTCGCCGCGGTTGGTGGATTACGGGATTTATCCAAGTTACGGTTATTATCCGAGCTACAGTTATTCTGGTTACTCTTATCCAAGGGCCTCTTTTTCTTTCGGATTCGGCGGAGGTTATGGTGGTGGAATTTATCGCGGAGGCTACCACGGTGCCTTCGGTAGCGGGGGATTTTGCGGCTATGGTGGTGGCCATCACCGCTAATTCACCCGACATTAAGCCACCCGATGGAGCGAGCATTTCGTGCGAAAGAACGATGATACTTTTACCTCTGATTTCTTCGACGAGAATACTGAAGATTTAAATCTACACCTTTAACAGATCTCTCGCCTCCGCCATCCCCGGCGCGGTGCGGCCGAATTCGCTGGCGGTGACGCGGGCAAGCGCAACCAGTTGACGCCAGCGGAAAGCAGGGCGCGTGGCGGCGAATTCTTCGGTCACGGTGCGGTAATATTTCTCGGCGTGGAGCGCGCCATCTTCACTCACGGCATAACGCAACAACAGATCAAACACGGGACGCGGCGTATGGCCGAGCTCGCCGTAGCGGCTCACAATGGCCGCAGCTCGGATCTGGAGATTTTGTCGAATTGCTTCATCGGCTTCGCGCAAGAGAGCATCGGCGTCGGTGGATTTGATTTGCCCAAGATGCCACTTTGGCGGTACCGGCGACCAGTTTAAGAAATCGCCCCCGCGCGCGGTGCGGTCAAGAGCAACTTGGTATGCACCGAGAATGAGACAGGCGAAGGTGTTTCGATTGTTGCTCACGCGGGCGAGATTTCGCCAGGCACAGGCAGAATCGCTGGCGTGAACTCCGATGCTGTCGCCGTGGACGCTTCCAACTGGTTTGCCAGACGACTCTGCCTGCGGCGGACGGCCCGCGTCGCGCAGGACAAGCTGATTTGCCGCCAGCGAAATGGCTTCACCAATTGCGGCGGGCGCGAAATCTTCGGCGAGCGCGGCAGCAGCGGCTTCGGCGGCTTGTTCAGGTGTGGATTTGAAAATGGTCTGGCTAAGTTCATCGACCCACTTGTCTTCCGCAACGCGGGTGCCCGGTGCGCGGTCGAGGAGCTTGTGTTGTTCGAGCATCTTTGGCAGGAGCGTACTCGGCTCGTTCCAAGTAGCGGCGCGATTTTCCGACTCGACTTTCACACAGTAGCGGACGGATTGACGGAGTAGCGTGTGGGCTTGCTCCTTGCCGATAAGATCCAGCAGATCCCACGCGCGATACGGCAGGACGACGCGGTGGACTTCGGTGTGATCCTGCACGGTGTGGAGGAGGTGATTCAGAGCGTCGGCGGGACTGAGTTGCGCCAGCGCGGCAAAGGTTCGCTCGGCTTCGTTCACATCCTTGCGGTGGACGGCCTGGCGAAGGAGTTCACTGCCGGGAAGGCCTTCAGAAAGTGTGGCCGGTTTGACAGGGTGAAGCACCTCCTCTTTGCGCCCGCCCCGTTCCTGGATGCGATTGGTATTTCGGTAAAGGACTTTGAAGACGGGCAGCGGCTGAAGCGCGTCTGGAAGTTCTCGCGCCATGTGGAGCGACGGTGCGAGTGCCATCATCGTGTGGAAGCCGATATAATCTTCACCCCCAAAAGTGCGGGCGTTAGCGAGAGCAGCCGCTGCGACCAGGCGGCTCAGTTCCGTACCGGACTTGAGTTTGTTGGCGAGTGCGGGCAGAAGTTTGTTCGCAGGCGTCTCTTGCATGAGGCGCACAAGCGGTTCGAGCGGACCGAAGTCCAGCGTGTCAGGCGCGTCGGCAGCAAACGCAGGCGCAAGTCCGAGTTCAGTCGCCATGCCGCAGCCGACACTGGCCACCAACATGCCGCGACCGACATCCGCAAGGAATTCACGACGAGTATGCGAAGCTTTCATTTTTCTCCTTTAGGTTGAATGCGTTTGGGCGGTAATGGGTGATAGACCCGTTAGGAGGCAGCGTCAAGCCCTTTACTCCGCGCAAAATAATGAGTACAAGCCGCCCAAACTTTGGTGGCGATTCCAATCTTCAGAGGATAAACATTTTCATCCCCCCGTCGAAACTATCGATCATGATTGTCAGAACACTGAAGTAGGGACGTATTTATTTCTTTAGATCAATTTTTCTCTCGCCACCGGCGGCTTCGCGAACTTGTTGGAACGAACCCTTCAAATCCTGAGCAGCCAATGCAACCGCCTGCTTGGCTTCTGGTAATACTGCTCCCATTCCAAAAAACTCATGAGCCACACCGTCGTAATTTTTGTAATTCACTTTCACACCGACTTGCTGAAGTTTCTCCGCGAGCATCTGCCCTTCAGAACGGAGCGGATCAATCTCCGCCGTGATGATTGTGGTCGGAGGGAATCCCTTTAAATTTGGCGCATTCACCAAGGAAATCATCGGGCTTTTCGCCTCTTCGGGTTTGCTAAGATATTTTTCAAAAAACCATCCCATCATTGCTTTGTTAAGTGGTTTGGCGTTTGCATTTTCCTGATAAGAAGGGGTGTTGAAATCGTGTGCGGCAACTGGATAAACCAAAACGGCATGCACTGGGATCTGCAGATTTCTATCTCGTGCCATCATTGAAACCGACGCCGCCAGATTTCCTCCCGCGCTTTCACCAACCACCGCGATATTTTGAGATTGACCCCTAATTGATTCCGCATTTTTTAAAGTCCATTGGTAGGCGGCAAAAGCGTCCCCGTGCGCCGCAGGGAATTTATGTTCCGGCGCCTGCCGATAATGCGAAGAAACAACGACCGCTTGCGCCGCGTTAGCCAACGCTCGGGGACTGGAATCATACGTGTCAAGATCAGCAATGACCCACCCACCCCCATGATAATAAACAATGACAGGGAAAGGACCTTCTCCTTTAGGTGTGTAGATGCGAATGGGAATGGTTCCACCCGCTCCTGCAATCGTTCTGTTTTCCACGTTCCCCACCGCTTCAGGTGCGGTACTCTTGCCTTGATGTTTCAAAAGCGCCATGACTGCATCGGCTGGTGTCGGTTGTTGACGCGCTTCTTTGGCCGAAAGCGTCTCCATTGGCTTTCCTTTTAATGCTGTTAATTGATCCAGCACCGCCTGCATCTGCGGATTAGGTTTCCCTTTTTGAGGTGTTTCCTGTGCGCGAACCGTCATCGCAGAAAGAATCAACGCCACTGCGGCGAATAAACTCGTTTTTCCGAATTTGTGTAAGTGAAATTTCATAGCAATTATCCAAAGTTTTGAACGTGGGAAAAAACCTACTCCCCTTCGAAGGTGCGTAAATGGGGAGAAAGCCTGTCAATATTCATCAGAGAATTGAATAATGGGAGCATCCTCCTGAATATTATGAAGCTCGAGCGAAAGGTGAAGTTTAGCCACTGCGCCGAAACCCTGCGCGAAGAGGAAACATACACACCATCCCCGGCTCTTTTCTTTCCATAAGGACGACTTTTTCTTGGAATTTCATCCGCCAAATTGCAGGTTAATCAGGACAAAGCGACCGGCTTACTCTACCGCAATTTTTGGCGGTGGAGCTCGCCGCTCTATCCATTTGCTATCGGTCAGGGACGAATACGAAGTTCCACGCCAGGGCGATCATTCTGGTAATAGCGATCGCGTTCGTAACGGTAATCCCGATCATAGTGATGACGTCCCGATCCCGATGGTTCATAGACTGTGTGGCGATGTCGTTCGTGCTCCGTATAGCAGCCCACGTTTGTTGCGGCGACCGTAGCCAAAAAGGCTAGCACTAGGATTGATTTAATTTTGTTCATATTTAAATGAAGGCTCACGCAGAAGCAGATTCAATAGGGGTTAGACCTTAAATTTTTGAGTGTTGTGGCTGACTAAAAGCGTTTGGTCCGCGCCCAGATTGAAACAACAACTATGACCATTCCGACCGAACCGATCGGTAGCATTCCAAGACCGGTCGAATTAATGGAGGCAATCGACGCGGCGGGCGACGATTCTGCGCCGCAATTGGATTCGCTCTACAAAGCGGCGATCAAAGATACCGTCGACCGGTTCGAAGCGACCGGTTCGCCGGTCATCACAGACGGCGAGCAGCGGAAGTATCACAACTTTTGGACTTATTGCGTGCATGGTGCGCCCAATGTTTCGCAGGACGGTTTTAAAATTCCTTTCGCAGCGGGACACACGCGGCGGATGCATCGGTTGACGGCAGGACCGTTTCGTTACCAGCGCATGGCCGACCGTTATCTGGAGTCGGCGCAGCGTTACGCGACGAAACCGGTGAAACAGGCGGTCATTTCGCCGTCAGCTTTGAGCTTGATGTATCCTGCGGAAGATATTCCGGGTTATCCGCGCCAGGAATTTATCGACGATCTGTTGCGCGAACATGAAACGGAAATCCGCCGTTGTCTGGACAAGGGCGCGCACAAAGTTCAGGTCGATTTCACGGAAGGCCGTCTCGCCGTGAAACTCGATCCTTCGGGAAATCTTCTCAACAGTTTCATCGGGTTGAACAATCTTGCCTTGTCGAAATTCACCGAGGAAGAACGCAAGCGCATTGGCGTTCATACTTGTCCGGGCGGCGACCGCGATTCCACGCACAGCGCCGACGTCGATTACGCAGAATTGTTGCCCAGTTTATTTGAATTGCGGGTGGGAAACTTCTATATCGCGCTCGCGATTGAGAAGGATCAGGAGCGGGTTTTAAAGATTATCAAAAAGCACATGAAACCGAATCAAATGATTTTTGTCGGGGTCATTGCCACCATTGATCCGCACGTTGAAACGCCGGAAGAAGTTCGCGACCGCGTCCTGCAGGCGGCCAAATACATTCCTATCGAACAACTCGGCACGACTGACGATTGCGGATACTCACCCTTTTGCGACGCTCTTTCAACGACGCGCGACGTTGCTGTTGCACAATCAGCGCCCCAACAAACGGACCGTCGCCACTACGCAAGTGATGATGCCAGCAGCGCCGGTAGTCGCGACGCAGCAATACCAACAAACGTATGTGGCTCCACCGGTCACCTATTACCAACCCGCAGCGAACCCAGTCATTGTGTTGCACGATTCGTCGCCGCGCTTGGTGGATTACGGAATTTATCCGCGTTACGGCTCGTACTCGTATGGTTGCTATCCGAGTTACGGCTATCGAAGCTACGGCTCTTACTATCCGCGGGCATCCTTTTCAGTCGGGTTTGGTGGACATCACGGCGAATTTAGTTTCAGTAGCGGCGGATTCCGCGGCGGGTATTGTCGGTAACTAGGTTTCCATTCTGAATTCTTCATTAGCTTAAACACAAGGGCAGCCAATGAGATTGATGACACCATTTACTCAAAGCGATCCACAAAAATTTTGGCGTCAGCGAAGGCGCGTTCTGCTTCTTCCTGATCACGCACCGTGGAAGCGGCGAATGCATTGCGCAAAGCTTTGGGTGTAGGGTTCGAAACCGTCGGTTTCGTGATCATATTTATAGACCGGGTAATCGTGGGTCTTGGTGCCGACGTCGAAGCAAAATACGTCGCCGTGATCGGTACTGGCAAATACCACTCCGTCAATTCTCTCCTCATCTTCGGCAGCATCAGTCGCTAATTTGCGAAATTCTTCGTAGTCGAGTTTCTTCGGCGGCAGAATATGAGTGGTAAAGCCCTCTTCGCCGTCCACATTTTTGAATGTCTTGGTTCCGACAGTAGCGATGAATTTCTTGTACGAGTCGGGAAGTTTCAGTTTGCTTTTCTTTTCGATCGATGCGCAATCGTGAGCGACCGGCTTTTTCTTCGCGTTCTTTTGGAGGTAATTGGCAAACCAATCCGCCAAATCAGACGGCTTGGCTTTTTTGCTCACAGACGAAGGACTTTGGTTTATAACGCGCAGCTTTTCTTCCGCCCATGTGAGATCCTCCGCGCTCGGCATTTCCTTACAGTCATAGCTTTGAACCAGCCCACGCATTTTAAGTTTCTTGAACAAAGTTGCCAGCCGGATGGAAAAATAGAGACGACGGCCAAAGATATCCGGGCGCGGTTCCTTCCAACTTTTGAATGGCACCTTATGCGACACCCAGTGCCGCGCCTTGAATAGTTCATGTGCTGCAATGGGACTTTCCAATGCGCTTTTATCGGACGCCTCAGAGTAGTCATGGAAACACCACGGTTCATTGCATTGCGGGCAGCGTTCGCGTCCTTGTGGTGGTGTCGCAGTGGTTTCGAGATGCTGCGGCACAGCAAGGAACCAAGGGGTTGCCTGCTTAGTTTTGACATGCGTTGTGGGATAAAACTTGCACTGACCCGACGCGACGATTTCAAGCATGCGCTTTGCAGAATCGCGCACGAGAAAATTTCCATTTTCCGCAGGAGCTATCTCTGCAGGCGAATCGATACCACGACTGAGAAGATATGGTTTGGCTATGAAATCCAGATCGGGCATCCGGCAATATGAACATTTTACCGGCAACGGATTAAACGCCGCGCCGCCGCCACCTTGCAGATCCATGCGTTCATCAGAGCCGACCATTCCTATGCATTGCAACATTCCGGTGGGCAACTTTTGCTTTGCGATTGCAACAGGCTTTGCGCCATCGTGGAAATCGAGAATAAATGGCTGAAAATCAAGGATGCAAGCCAACCGTTGGCTGTCGGGAGAAAAGATGATGGATTGCAGGTTTCCGTAATTTGGCCTTTTCCATTTTAACCAAGCGCATCCTTGCTGGATGTCCCAAACGAAAACCGTACCGTCACCAGTCTCGGTAGCAGCTAGTTTTCCGTCAGGCGAGAATGAGAAATTACAGCCGTGTGAATTCTTTACCGCCTCGAAGCGCTTCGTCTGCCATTTTCGTAAATCCGTATGTAGGAGAACCCCTCGGTCACTGAGGCTCAAGAAAACAGACCCATCAGGAGACAGCCCGTGTTGCCAAAAATAACCGTCTTTTGACTTAAATCGCATGTGTTGCTCCGTCCGCCCATTTTTGAAATCCCAAACCAATATTCCAGAGTTTCGGCCGATGACGATTTCCTTTCCTCCTGCGAGAAAACCGACGCATCTAATGTCGTCACACTCTTTGGCTTCCTTTAACTTTAGGAGCGCAATCTCACTTGTTCCAACAATATCCCAACATTTTAGTTCACCGGCGTTGCCAACCGTCGCCAGAATGGCTTGGTCCGGACTCCACGCAAGCGTTCTGTGATCAACTTTTATTTCCGCGAACCTTTTTAAATCATCTGCAGAGACGATCTCGATCCTCTTTCCGAAAATGGTCATTCCAAAACTAATCGCCAGCTGCTGATGATCTGAAGATGCTAAAATTCCTGTGACGTCATCATTGCAAAACTGGTTGATTGCCTCCAAGACTTTTCCTGTTTCCGCATCCCAACGCATCGCGCCCCAATGTTTTCCATTTTCGATAATGAAACCCAAAATAGAGCGACCGTCAGGGCCGAAGCTAATCTTTCGGCAAGATGTGTCGGCAGGACACTCACATTCGATTAGTGCAAAGTTTGGCTTGGGCATAATTCTACGATGCATGTCTCGCCTGACATATTTCGTACAAAAGCGTTTGAAAAGCAAAAAGGCGAACGGAAATTCCGTTCGCCTTTCGT
>JBKJOA010000136.1:0-6344 GCA_046593365.1 Limisphaerales bacterium | reverse complement strand
AACCCCTGGCCGTGTCCGTAGCGACCTTCCTTCCATCGTTGCGAACCATCCTTCAGGTCCACACATGCGAAGATGCCGTCGTCCAGGCCGTAGAGAAATCCGTTGCGCGCAAACAGGTGCGAAAACTTTGCTTTCATGCGAATTGATTTCCACAACAGCTTGACGGCGAGTTTTGAATTGGTTTTGCTCGAAATCTCCAGTAGTTCCGCACCGAAACCGTATCCACTGGAGAAGAGGACTTGATTGTCACCCACCACAACCGGCAACGCGCAGACCGCATTGCCGCTACCCCAGGGCTTCTCCCACAAGGTTGCGCCGGTCAATAAATCGTGGCCGGAAACAGACCGGTGGTTGAACGCGAGGACTTGCCGCACGCCGGCCAAAGTCGCCAGCGAGGGCGACGTGTAACTTGGGTTTGCCGTGCCTCCGGTCCAAACCGGTTGCCCATCTTCCGCGCGAAATGCGTAGAGCGAATGTGGCGCGTTGTCACCACCATGAACTATGACCTGCCCATCCACGACAAGAGGTGAACCAGCCCCGCCCCAATCGGGAACCTTGCCGCCGTCCGCGAGCAGGTTGCGCGTCCAGATCAGGCGTCCCGTGGAAAGATCCAGGCAGTTCAAAAGACAGGTCGCGCCAAAGGTGAAAACACGATTGCTCACGACGGTAGGAGTGGCACGCGGCCCCTCGCCCGCGACCACTGTCTTGTAAAGCGCCTTATCCGAGTACAGCCAGAGTTGTTGGCCGCTCTTAAGTTCGTAAGCCACCACGCACTCCTCTTCCCCGCGTTGTTCTTGCGTCAGACAAATCTCTCCCACGATCACAAACCCGGACCAGGCCGCGCCGACTTTTTGTCGCCAGAGAACAGCAGGCGGATACGACAACCAATTCGTCTCCAGCCGAGGCCCGGCGAGAACTCCATTTCGGTCGGGGCCGAGGAACTGTGGAAAATCATTCGTCCTATCGCGAACGGAAATGGACGGAGCATTCGTGGCCATGGCTTGCGCTCCGAATGACCCACGATTTGCCCAACGAAATTCCAGAATCGGCACCAGGTCTCCACTCAACCCGCGAACTCGAAAGAGCAATGCTCCCAACACCAGCAGACCAACAATGGCGCCGGTGATGCCGAGTCGAATCCGGTTCGGGGCGCGTGAAAAAAAAGTCCACCAGATCAGAAGCAAAATCATTGAGACCAAAACGATTTCTGCGGTGAGGATATTGCGTTCTTGAAAAGGCCGGTGTGCTTGAACCCTTACCCAAATAAGGGCGAGGACGGTAAGGGAGACAAGCCAGATTCCCGGCCACCAGCGGACAGTGCGCGGGGGCGGAGTGTGGGTTGTTGGTTTCGTTTCAGCCATTTTGATTTTCAGTTCACCAGAGGATTACTGAAGAACGAAGAGAATTCCAAGGTTGTTGCCCGTGACGAACGGAAATGGCTCCAGAACGACGTTCTGGATTTTCCGTAATTTCCAACCCTTCTCGAAGCCTTAATTAGCGTTTGAGCCTGCTGCGGCTGTCCTTTGAACCCGAACTCCGAAGTTGGGGAGCGCACGCGGCCCGCGTGCTGGCTTGGGCGGCTCGCCCAAGCTTCGTTCCACACTTCCGTCCGGGATCACGGGTGCCAAAAAGTTTGTGAAATGAAATTTTCGGCGGGCCACCGAAAATCGCACGCCAGCGGCGTGCGCTCCCCGGATTTCATCGTCCCTCATGTTCCCAACTTCGGAATTCGGGTTGAACGAAGCCGCGCCCTCGCTTTTTTGATTCAAACAGGCCCACGCTGGATCAATCGAATCGCGTCCAGGCGGAGTCGGGCGTTCTTCAGGTGCTGTTCCAACGCGCGTTGCTGTTGAACGAGTAATTCAATTTCTTCGAGGCGAACACTGCGATTGACCTTTTGCAACTCTTTGAGCCGCATAATTTCATTTCCAAGTTGAGCACTCATTTCCCGTTCGGCTTGCGCAACAATTCCGGCAATCTGGCCATGTGCGATGGCTTGCGCTTTTTCGATCAGGCCGGGAAGCAAGCCTTCGCGCAATTCCGGTTGATCGAGCAAGGCGTATGGGTCGGCAGGTTTCAGATGACGTGCGAATATTTCCTGGCTGATGGAGTTGCCCATGTCCGTGCCGCGATGATCGACCAGCACGCGCAAAGGGGTCGGCGGGAGGAAGCGATCGACGTGCAGATCCGATGGGGCGATGCATTCAAGCAGGTAAATTATTTCGACATACAAGGCGGCGATTTTTTTGTCCGGCCACCTGGCAAAAGCGCTGTTTCCTTTTTCTGAGCCGAGTAAAAGATCGAGCGCACCTGTGACCAACGGATGATCCCACGTCAGAAACTGAACGTCTTCACGGGACAGCGCGCGCTTTCGATCACAGGTGACGGTGAGGCCCTCCGTCGGCAGACCGGGAAACGATTCCGCAAAAACTCCCGCTGAGCCAAGTTGAAACGTGCGATGCGTCAGTTCTTCGACGTGAATGGAGTAGTGATCAAAAACGGAAACCATGAACTCGTCCAGAGACAGGTCTGCGTCGTGAAGTTGGATCTCATTCACCAGCCAGGCCGCCACAACCGGGCGGGATGAGTTGAGTTCCAACAATTTATCCCGGCCCTGCTCCAGGCGCGCCGCGACTTCTTTTTGCGCAGCCTTTGTTGCTGAAATCAACTGTGCTAGCTCCGCGCGCGACGTTTCCTCTGTCTCGTGAAAATCCTGGGCAAGATCGTAAATCTTTGCGCCGAACCGTTCCAGCAATTCACGTCCGCCGTGCAAATTTTTTTCAAACGCGTTAAGCCCAGCCTGATACCAATTCGCCAACACTTCCTGTGAACTGCCGATTACGAAGGGCACATGCACTTGAATTTCTGAAGTCTGCCCGATGCGGTCGAGCCGGCCGATGCGTTGTTCCAGCAACTCTGGATCAAGAGGCAAATCGAATAACACCAGGTGATGAGAAAATTGAAAATTGCGGCCTTCACTGCCGATTTCTGAACAAATCAATAGGCGCGCTCCGTCTTCCTCAGCGAACCACGCGGCGTTGCGATCACGCTGCACCAACGGAAGCCCTTCGTGAAAGACCGCCACCTTCACGGTCATGCGCTTGCGCAATGCGACGTCAATCGCTTCAACTTTCCGTTGCGTGCGGCAGATCAGGACAATTTTTTTCTGACCCAGATTTCGTAATAAATCCGCCAGCCAATCCAGGCGCGGGTCGCTGGAGAAATTCGGCAGGAAGGTTGTCGCTGCGGTTGTATTGGTGTCCGCCGCAAATTCCTCGGCCAACTTTTGGAATAACTCGGGGTTCTCACGCGGCGCTTTCAACGAATGCAATCGCGCGTGTCGCTTGGGAAAACCAGAGAGGGTGGCGCGGGTGTTGCGGAACATGACGCGACCCGTTCCGTGTTGATCCAGCAATGCGCGGATCAATCGTTCTCGAAGATCGGCGTCTATTTTTTCCAGCCTGGCGCGCAGATCTTCTTCTGTTTCCGCGAGGATGTTTGCCAGCTTTTTCACATCGCCACCTGTCAGTTGTTTCTCAACCAGAATTTTTTCCGCGATGCGCGCGACGTCTCGATACTGCTCCGCTTCTTGCACAAACTCATTGAGGTCATGGAAGCGGTTTGCATCCAACAACCGCAGCCGCGCGAAATGACTGGCCATGCCGAGTTGCTCAGGCGTTGCAGTCAGAAGGAGAAGTCCCGGCGTGCTGCGGCCCAGTGTTTCAACCACTTCGTATTCGCGGCTGACCGACTCAGGTGACCAACCGAGATGATGCGCTTCATCGACGACGAGCATGTCCCAACTGGCAGCGAGAGCTTGCTCCACGCGTTTCTTATTTTTCGCGAACAATCCAAGGCTGCAGAGAATGAGTTGATCATCGAGAAATGGATTTGCTTCGGGATTGGAAGCTTCGATGGCTTCGCACCGTTCTTCATCGAAAATGTGGAACCAAAGATTGAAGCGCCGGAGCAATTCAACAAACCACTGATGAACCAGCGATTCGGGCAGAAGAATCAAAATGCGTTTCGCGCGACCCGTCAGAATCAGGCGATGCAAAATGAGGCACGCTTCGATGGTTTTGCCCAGGCCCACTTCGTCGGCGAGCAGGACACGCGGCACCAACCGTCCCGCCACTTCGGAAGCAATGTAGATCTGATGTGGAATGAGATCGATCCGGCCACCCACAAACCCGCGCACCTTCGATTTGCGACGGCGATGTTGCTGACGCAAGGCGACCACCCGAAGATCAAAAACTTCAGGCGAGTCCACTTGCCCGGCGAATAGACGTTCCTCCGGTTTGTTGAAACTCAGGGAGTCGCACAATTCGGTTTCGCACCACTCGCGCCCGTTGCCCTGATAAAAAATCAAACCCTCTCCTTCGCGAATCAATTGGACGACGAGCGATGCATTCGCGCCGTTCTTGATCGAGTCGCCTACGCGAAAGCGGACGCGGCGGAGCGGTGCATTGTCGATGGTGTAGTCACGCGTCTCGTCGCTCGCAACGAAAGCAATGGTCACCGTTCGAGTCGTGACGCGACGCACCGAACCCAATCCAAGTTCCGGTTCGCTCTCGCTCGTCCAACGTTGGCCCACCTGATAAATTTGTAACACCACTTCAGGAGAGCGTAACCGCTGCCGCAGAGTTGATAAGAAAATTCCTTTTTCCTGAAACGTTTGATGTCCTTATGGAGGGAGTTGGACAAACCCTAAGAGCTATTTGAAAACCCCGGTTTGGAGTTCCGCCTTCAGGCGGCAGAGCGCGGAAACCGCTTGAAGGCGGAACTCCGAACGCCGCCCGGTTGAAGCCCAAATGAGTTTTCAAACAGGCTCTAAATCTCCACAGCTCACTACTTGGCCGACAGCGAGGCGCAGATCAACTCCTCATCGTTGCGGGCAAAGAGGTGACGGTTGGCGTAAACCGGCGGCACCCAGGCAAACTTTCCTTTGAACAAAATTGAGGTTGGTTTGAGCAGATGCACACGGCTGATCTCGCGGTAACTGCCGGGGGTGAGGCGCGCTAAAATCAAGTTCCCTTCGTCTGTAAAAAGAAACGTGGCATCTCCGTTGGGCGTCAGGTGGATGCTGGCACCGGTTTGCAGTTTCGTCACGTTGGTCGTCCCCCAAACTTGATTGCCGGTGCCCGCCTCCAGACAGACCAGTTCGCCGTTGGATTTTCGCCGAGTAAATATAGTCGTCCCGCAAAATTGCCGTCGAGGTGTTGCTCAAAAGTCTTTTGGAGGGGGCTTTCGATTCCGGCCAGAGCACCTTGGCGGTCGGTTGGTCGGCATTCAATTCATACATCAAACCGCTAATCAACAGTCGGTTTTTCTGAGCGACTGGCGTGGGGATTGAATCGTTATCGCTCGTCACCATCGGTTCCCGCCAGTAGGTCTCGCCCGACACGGGATTCAACGAAGCCACCGACTCATCCGTCCAGACAATCAACTGCCGCTGCCCGCCAGCCACGATCACCAGCGGTGAACTGTTTCCCACTCTCTCGTCCAGCGCCTTCCAAATCTCCTCCCCCGTCCGTTTGTCGAGCGCCAGCACGCACGCGCCCGGCTTGGCACCCGTGAACACGATCAAAAGATTCCCTTCAATCAACGGTGACCCACGACAAACCAACTCGCGGATTTCGTATTTCTGGCCCAATTGCACTTCCCAAATGACTTTGCCGTTTCGCGCGTCCAGACAATCCACCTGCCCGTTTCGGCCAAGCGAATAAATTTTTCCATCCTCGACGATTGGTGTCGCGGCCGGACCGCCGCCATGCTCAGGGATGAATGCCCAATCCGGGTAAACTAATTCAGATTCACGACTCCAAAGCAGTTTGCCGGTCGATTCCTTGAAACACTGGATACGCTCCCAGGCTCTGGGCTTCTCCAACCGCATGTCGGTCAGGTAAACCCGGCCCCGGACCACCACCGGACTTGACCAGCCCGGCCCCACCGGCGCGCGCCACCGAATCTTCAATCCCTTGGCGGGGAAAGTTTTGAGAATACCGGTTTCGTTCCAAACATTATCGCGATTCGGCCCGCGAAACTGCGGCCAATCCGCTGCCCGTGAATTCAGGGACAACATCAAGGCGAGCACAGTAGCCAACTGCAAAATTATTCGGCGATTCATGTTCAATGGCGACGGACGGAGTCTGAAAGATTTGCTGCGCGATGGCGAGGGAATTGCGCCCGATGAAACCGCAAGCCTGAGTGCTGAAAGAATCCGCGTTGGAAATTCCGAATGGCCGCGATTTCACGTTGGCTCTTCAAGTCGCTTCACCGCAAAGTTTTCCTGGCAGAAATGACTCATAATAATCGCTCCAGACGCCCAAAGCCTTGCAGAATTT
>JBKJOA010000006.1:0-15200 GCA_046593365.1 Limisphaerales bacterium | reverse complement strand
GAAAGCATGCATTGCGTCGTAAGATAAATGTCGGTGGGAAATTGGTCGGTGTCCCAGCCAAGCAGGGCGTCGCCAGTGTTCGCGTCGATGGATCCCAGCGCATCCGCAGCAGCGGCGACTTCCAACTCGTGCTGCATGGAGTGACCGGCGAGCGTGGCGTGATTCGTCTCCAAATTCAGTTTGAGATGATCTTTTAATTCATACTCGCGGAGAAAATTCAAACACGCGGCGGCGTCGGAATCGTATTGATGCTTCGTCGGTTCTTTCGGTTTCGGCTCGATGTAAAACTGGCCTTTGAACCCAATCTTCTTTTTGTAAGCGACGGCCATGTGCAGAAACTTCGCGAGATGATCCAGTTCACGCTTCATGTCGGTGTTGAGCAACGTTGAGTAACCTTCGCGCCCGCCCCAAAAAGTGTAACCTTCGCCGCCGAGGTCATGCGTGACTTCGAGCGCCTTCTTAACCTGGGCCGCAGCATACGCAAAAACATCCGCATTCGGACTCGTCGCCGCGCCGTGCAGGTAACGCGGATTGGAAAACAAATTCGCGGTGCCCCAAAGCAGTTTGATGCCGGTGCGCTTTTGTTCCTCCTTCAAAACTTTTGCGACCGCGTCGAGATTCTTGCTCGATTCGCTGAGAGTCTTTCCTTCCGGCGCAACATCACGATCATGAAACGCGTAAAATGGCGCGCCGAGTTTTTCTATAAATTCAAACGCGACTCGCACTCGGTTCTGCGCGTTCTTCACCGATTCAGTTCCATCATCCCACGGACGCAAGGCCGTTCCCGCGCCAAAAACATCCACACCGCGCCCGCGAAACGTGTGCCAGTAAACGACGGAAAAGCGCAGATGATCGCGCATCGTTTTTCCTTCGACGATTTCGGCGGCATTGTAATGCTTGAAGGCGAGTGGATTTTTAGAACATAGACCTTCGAATTGGATTTTTGAAATTTCAGGAAATGCAGCTTTCATATTTTGAGTGGCGAATTGCTAATTAAAATACCGCACGTGCGCAAGTGTGAAACCAGCCAGACTTCGCCGAAACTGTTCAATCAGACGGTTGCTCAACCTAAGAGCCTGTTTGAAAACCCCGGTTTAGAGTCCCGCCTTCAGGCGGCAGAGCGCGGACACCGCCTGAAGGCGGAACTCCGAACGCCGCCGGCTTGAAGCCCAAATGAGTTTTCAAACAGGCTCTAACTCTAATCCGCTCACCCGAGGAAATGTTCAGGCGGCGCAATTATCGCATTGGGACAATTGGGCTATCGCGCAAAACAGCTGATCCAACATTAAAAGAGGCTTCAATGACTCGGATGCTGAGAATGCAGATCTGGCAAAGCAGATGGTTGACGAATGCTCTTCGACTAACGGTTTTCTACAAAGCGTCAAGTAACTTCCATACGCGTAATGCTTCTGTCACTCCCCAGGCTTGCGCATCGCAGCCCCGTTGTTCGTGGGGGACGTCGCCGTCGAGAATTTCTGGAATTTGACCAAGACAATTTTGTTTCATCAATTGATCCATGCTGCCGAGGTAAGATTTCGCGGCGGCGACTGCGGCTGGAGAAAAATCCCATGCGCGCGCCAACGCTTCGCAGAAGATTGGAAACGTCCAGGTCCACGCAGTGCCGTTGTGATAGGCCGGTTTGCGTTGCGTGTCTTCATCGCCAGCGTAACGACCGCAGTAGGGTTCGTCAGGACGATTGACAAGGCGACCGTGCGCGTGAATCGGCAACGGCGGTGAGACGGGCAAAGGCGCGAGACTTCGCAACGCGCCGGGCACAATAAGAAATCGCAATGCCGCGTCCACGCAGCGTCGGGCGCGTTCGCCATTGACGAATCCGAACGCAACCGCCAGCAGATAATTACTGCGCAGGGAGTTGTCGATGATGGCTTCAGATGCGGGTTGGTCTGCTTTTGCAACCAGGAGGTCGGAGTAATAGCCGCGCTCTTCCATCCAAAAATATTTTTGCAGCGAACTTTCCGCGCGCTTTACTAAATCGTTCCAAGGTTCATCCACGGGCGCGATTTTCAGTTTATCAATCTGCCGCAGCAAACGCATCCAGAGCACTTGAATTTCAATCGGGTAACCTTCGCGCGGCGTCCCAGCGGGATGGTTCGTATCCATCCAGGTGAAGTGGCTCGGGCTCCAGATCAAGCCCGAGGCTGCATCCATTTTGATTCCGTTCGGCGTCCCGCGGATGTAACCGAGCGCGATTTCCCTCAGCACATCGGCGATGGTGCGCCCGCGTTGATCGACCATTAACGTGTATAAATTTTCGCTGAGCAACGCGGCGGTTTCTTCGCACACTACACCAAACCAAAGCGGCGCGTCGCTGGTGTCGCGATTCGATGCGTCGCCGCCATGAATCGTGTTTGGCATGGTGCCGTTCTCGACGAAACGGCCAAAGGTCATGAGCAACTCGGTGACGTCGCTGACCAGACCGGCAGCCAGCAAACCGCGCGCAGCGATCAAGGAATCGCGGCCCCAATCAAGGAACCAGGGATAACCGGCGATGACGGTTTTTCCAGCGTCACGGCGAACGACAAACGCGCGTGCGGCCAAAACTAATTGTCGGGCGAATGAATCTTCTTCCGGAAATTTGGCGCGATTCAGAGCGAGTTTGTTTTCGACCAAACGATTGGCGGCAATTTCTTCGACCATCTCCGCGGTGGGATCGACCGTGTCCGCACAGAGCACGAGCGAAACGGTGCGGCCTTTGGAGAGAGGCAGTTCAAACCAACCGGGGCTGTAGGCGTCGCCCGCGCCGACCTGACCGCGACTTTGCTCGACTGGATGAGGAATATTTTCACACCACTCGCCTTCGTTGTGATAAAATCCGGCGTTGCTGTAAACGCGAAGCTGGCGGTCTGTTGCGGGAGTAAAAGCGAAACCCGCCCTATCCGACAATGGTTGTGTATTGCTGTTGAAATGATGCTCTGCTCCGGCATTGCGGTGAGTTTCGGTGTGAAAATTTCGATCCTCGATATCCACGCGAACAATCAGGCTGACGTTCATTTCTCCAGTCGGAGACGACGGGAGGAGGCTCTGATTGGTTTTTTGCGAGTTCGATTTTAGAGCCTCCTCCGGTCGGCTGCTACGATTTTTAAAATTGAAGACCGTCGTGTTTTTTCCATTGAGCATGTCGGCCGTGAGTTCTATTTCCACGGTTCGTTGATCACCCGCTTTGGCAAAAAAATTCCAGGTCGCGGGCGGGCCAGCATGAATTGACCGGAGATTGTGTGCGTTCAATGGGGTGACAAACCCATCTGCAACCAGCCAGACGCGAATGCGCTTCACAAAAATGTGACGATCGGTCGGCAAGGCAGAATGCAAATTGGCACCGAGCGCACAATCGTATTTCGAAAGCACCCGCCCAAGGTCAACGCACATTCGCGCCATTCCGCCGAGACCATTGGTCAACAAGATCAGAGCATCAACGGGCGCATTGGAAATGGGCAATTCAGGAAATTCGGGTTGAGCGGAAAGGAAACGAACCACGGCTGCAACCTGCGTATCGGCGAGAGCGTATCGCTCGATTTCCAACTCGGCGGAGATCGGCGCTTCAACCGTTTGCGGAGGAAAAAAGGCGACATGTCCGTCGCGAACGGAAATGGATTGTGCGTGTTGAAAACGATGGCCATTGCCCATTTTCAATGTCACGCGGAACGGCGCGGAGTCGTGCAGGCAAAGCCAATGTTTTGGCGGAACAGGCGTGACGCGCTTGCGATCCAGCAAAGTCCAAGCGACCACTTGCGGGAATTCGCGGGCGGCTGTTTGGAGGTCGGTCAACAATGCGCCGCTGCGCGACTGGCGTTGCAGATGAGGGATTGAGCCGAGAAATTGTGAGGCGTTTTCATCAACCATTTTTGAAAGCGCATCCCACACAAACGAACCGATTTGATCCGGACTCAATCGGTGACTCAGCGCCATGATCGCCCATGCTGCTTGCGCTTTGGCGTGGCGATATTTTTCGCCCGAGAGTCCCTTTGGGGTGGGCCTGGCACTCAGGCAATACACCGCAGAGGGGGCGAGGGTGAACGAAACTTTTCCATCCCCGGGTTCGTTGAATTGAACCGGTAACTGATCGAGCAAATCCAGCAGCGGCTCGTTCAATTCTTTGTAGGTTTTTGTGTCGAGCGAAAAAGTTTGTGCAAGCTCTGCATTATTGTTGGCCAGAACGATCACGGAATCTTTTCCCTCAGCGGAATCGCGACGCAAAGCAAAAACCGGCGAATCCGCCGCGCTTAACCGGGTGAGTTTTGCACCGTCAAAAAAGCAGGGATGCCCGGCCAACAATTCATTGAGCTGCGCGAGTTCGGGAATGATATTATCCTTGCTGCCCCACGCCAGCCCGCGACTTTGGTGCACCGCAATTTTTTCGTCCGCGAGCCATTCCACACCGCAAGTGAAACCAAATCCGCCGCAGACGCTGCTCAAACCGCACAAACGATTTCGCAAGAGCGACCAGGCGCGACCTTTTTTTGCCAGGCGATCGTTGTCGTGTGTTTCGCTGTAATGAACGTAAACCCCGACGCGTTCGCTTTGGCGAAGTGCATAATCCAAATACCATGCGATCTCACTTCCCGAATAATTTTGGAACAGTTCCGAATAGGCCCATTGCATCCCGCCTTCGGTGAGCAACGATTCCGTCGCCGACCACGCCCCGCCCAATCCTTCCAGGAGAAAAAGGGTGTTAGGAAATTCCTGACGCACGCGCGCTTCAATATATTGCCAGACAGGCAAGGGAACTTTGTAACCGGCATCGCAGCGAAAACCATCCACGCCGCGACGACACCAGGTCAAAAATGCTTCCGCGAAATGTTCCCACAATTCGGTGAAGGTCGGGTTCAGCTCGACGAGGTCTGCCCAAATATTTCCCCACGCACCCGGGCTGACAAATTGCCCTTTCTGATCGCGCAAAAACCATTCGGGATGAGTTTCCCACAGCGTCGAGCCCCAGCCGGTGTGGTTGATCACGAGATCCAAAATGACGCGTGCGCCGCGCCGATGCGCCGCGCTGGTCAGCTCACAGAACTGTTCAACCCCGGTGGTGCGTTGGTCGAACTCGACGAGCGCGGGATCAATCGCGGTTAGATCCTGGGCGGCATAAGGACTTCCAAAACGGCCAAAACGGGCGAAGGTTGCGGGCGTCGGATTTACCGGGAGCAAATGTAAAATGCGGCAGCCGAGCGTATCAATAATGTGGGGAAGCTGTTGGGTCAGATCGCGCAATTTGCCGGAGGGAGGAATGACGGTGTAGCCACGCTCGTCGAGTTTTTTTAAATCATTTTCGAGTTTTTCGTCACGCGTCGTCCGCAAATTTTTTGACCGACCAAACATGCGAGTGAAGGCGCAATATATCGTGTTTCCCGTTCGATAGCTGTCGGGATGAACGGAAATTCCGAGGTCAGCACCGTCCGGCCAGGTTTGACGGCCTTGTGCATCGACCAAATACGCCTTCGCACGAAAATAGCCCGGCTCGGTCAGCGGCAGATCAATTTGCCATTCGCCCCCGCCAATTTGTTGCATCGGAATATCGCGCCAAAACGCAATCGACATCGGACGTTTGCCGGCGTAGGAGGAAATAATCTCTTCGCGAGTGGCGGCAGCTTTGCCGAGGTTCGTCCGCAACAACGCACGAAAATTTTGCGGCGTGTCATCGCAACGAAGAGCGAAACGGATTTGATCGCCGACGAAACGCAATACGCGTTCGCCTGGCCCTGGTGTCATTTCCGGTTTGTGCATTGATGAATTTATTTCCTGTAGCTCGCGATTGGGTATAAGGGCGGAGCAGGGTTGGTTGCCCCGGCGGATTTTAATTTTTCTTTCAGGCCCATGATGCGCTGAAACGATTCATTGATGCGCGCTTCAGAAATTTTTCCAGATTGGACGAGTCGTAAAACGATGTTCATCGCTTTTTCACCGATGTTCGCGTCGTGGGTCATGTTATTGCCGAAGCAGAGCAAATCCAGTCCGGCCTCGATGCCGAACTGAATCGCGTTTTCCAATCCGAAATGGCCGGAGATCGCTTTCATTTCCATGTCGTCGCTGATGATCAAACCTTGGTAGCCGAGTTTATCGCGCAGAATTCCTTGCAAAACTTTTTTCGACAAGGTGGCAGGACGTTCTGGATCGAGCTTCGCGTTGAAAACATGCGCGGTCATCATCACCTCGCAAAGGTCAGATTCGATGAGATGCTTGAATGGAATCAACTCCCGTTTGTGCCACGTTTTCGTCACGTCCACCAAACCGAGATGCGTGTCGCCCGTGGCGCTGCCGTGGCCGGGAAAATGTTTCGGGCAAATCAGAACGCCATGTTTGTGATGCGCCTTGGCAAATTCAACGGCGTGTTGCGAGACGATGTCTGGATTAGAATGAAAACTTCGCTTTTTACCTTTGATGATTGGGTTATCCGGATTCGCATCGAGATCGACGACCGGCGCGAGATTTAAATTGATCCCCAACGCCGCAAGCGTTTTCGCAATCATTTCCGCGTGATTGAAAGTGAAAATCAGATCGTTCTTTTGGCCGAGTTCTTCGTGCGAAATCGTCTCTGGAAATCCGTAACTTGATTTCAGGCGATTTACTCGGCCACCTTCCTGATCGATGGAAACCAGCAGTGGTGTTTTGGCCAAACTTTGCAAGGTATCAACCAACCCCTTCACTTGCGTCGGAGATTTGATATTTCTTCCCTGCAATTGAGTGTCGGCCATTTCCTGGTCAAAAAGAATGACGCCACCGAGGTTGCGATGCGAAGCGTCGCGGGCCACCGGATCGCCTGGTTTGATTTCAAAACCGCGAAACCCGACCAGCAACATCTGCCCGATTTTTTCCCGCAACGTTTGAGGTTGATTGCTCATTTGAAATTATCCTGCGTGCAAAATACAATTCAGAAAGGATATTTAAATGCAAAACAACGAACGCACTGAGAATCTCAAAATTGGGGACGTTGAACATTGGAAATAAAACTATGAAACGAATTTGCTTATCTTTAATCGCTCTGGCGCTGATGGGTCCGGCGCAGGCGGAGATCAAAACTAAAACGGTCGAATACAAACAGGGCGATGTCATCCTCGAAGGTTTTCATGCTTACGATGATTCGATTGGAGGAAAACGGCCCGCTGTTTTAATCGTTCATCAGTGGAAAGGTCTGGGCGATTACGAAAAGAAACGCGCCGAAATGTTGGCAAAACTCGGTTACAACGTTTTGGCGGCGGATGTTTATGGAAAAGGGATTCGTCCCGCCACACCAAAAGAGGCGGGCGCACAGGCGGGCAAATACAAATCCGACCGAGCGTTGCTGCGGGAACGGGTCAAGGCTGGTTTGGAGACCCTCAGGAAAGATGAAAGGACCGATCCGAAAAAAGTTGCCGCCATCGGATATTGTTTCGGCGGAACTACCGTTTTGGAATTGGCGAGGAGCGGAGCGGATGTTTCCGGTGTGGTGAGTTTTCATGGTGGATTGGGCACGCCAAATCCGGCTGACGCCAAGAATATTAAAGGCAAAGTTCTGGCCTTGCACGGAGCGGATGATCCCCACGTCAGGCCGGAAGTTCCCGGATTTGAAGACGAAATGCGCCAGGCTGGAGTGGATTGGCAATTGGTTTCCTACGGCGGAGCGGTTCATAGCTTTACCGATTGGAATGCCGGAAACGACAATTCCAAAGGAGCAGCTTACAACGAGAAAGCGGACAAACGCTCATGGGAAGCCATGAAAGAGTTTTTCGCGGAGATTTTTCACTGAAAAATTCCCGGCTATCACTTGCCTCCGGCGGGTGCTGCCCGTTTATGTTGGCAACAGTCCCAGTTCCGTCGCCATCGCTTTTTCTTCCTTCAACTCGTTGACGGTCGCGTCGATTTTTGAGCGGCTGAATTCATTGATCGCCACGCCCTGCACGATGTCCAGAGTTTGGCCGTTGCTGCGGATTGGAAAGGAACAAATAATTCCCTTTTCAATGCCGTGACTGCCGTCCGAACAGACACAAACACTGTGCCAATCTCCTGCTTTGGTCGGGGTCGCGATTGATTTCACGCTGTCGATGACGGCGTTGGCCGCACTTGCCGCGCTACCGGCTCCCCGGGCTTTCAAAACGGATGTGCCGCGTTGCGCCACAGTCGAGACGAAATCCGTCTTCAACCAGTTCTCATCCTGGATGACTTCGCTGACGGGTTTGCCATTGATCTTCGCGTTGTAAAAATCAGGGAACATCGTAGGGCTATGGTTTCCCCAAACTGCAAGGTTAGAAATGGCTGAAATATCAACGCCCGCTTTTTTGGCAAGTTGAGTTTTAGCGCGGTTTTCGTCGAGACGCGTCATGGCGAACCAGCGGTCCCGCGGCACTTCGGGGGCAGAGTTCATGGCGATCAGGCAATTGGTGTTGCACGGGTTGCCAACGACGAGAATACGCACATCTTTCGCCGCATGTTTCTGAATGGCCTGGCCTTGGCCGGTGAAAATCTTGCCGTTGATCCCGAGCAGGTCTTTGCGCTCCATGCCCGGCTTGCGCGACACACTGCCGACCAGCAACGCCCAGTTCACATCTTTAAAACCTTCCTCAAGGTTCGCGGTGGCGACGACCCCTTTGAGCAAGGGCGATGCGCAATCCTCCAATTCCATGACGACCCCTTGCAGCACCGGCAACGCGGGTTCGATATCGACCAGATGAATGATGACCGGCTGATTTGGCCCGAAAACTTCGCCCGAAGCGATGCGGAATAAGAGTGAATAACCGATCGCGCCCGCTGCGCCCGTCACTGCCACACGAATTGGAGTAGAATTCATAAATTTAGAGCGCGAAGTATGCGATGCCATCGTTGGCGTGCAAGAGGAATATCAACGCTCCGTGGCGCGCGAGTTGACTCAGGATAAATGTTACCGGGGGGCGTTGCACGGCACGCGCGGCTGGTCCCTTCGCATTGGAGAAAGGCATTGAACGAAAATTGAAAATCTTCTTCACTGTCCTCGTAACCACAATCGTGAGGCAATCAAGTCCTGACGGCTCCAGCCTCCGGTAACATTTAGCCGTGAGTCAACTCGTATCGGATTCGGGTCGTTTGCAGGGTTATTAGACAAGAAAAAAACTAAGGCGCAGGAGCATCGCCACCGCCTCGATCGCCGCGATTTCCGCGTCCGCCACGTCCACCCTCGCGATTAAATGGGTTTTCAATCGGTTTGCCGTCCAGGATATTTTGGAGATTTCCCTGAGTGCGATTGATTGCTTCCAACAGGCGCTCGTCTGTCGTCACTTTTTTTAGATTCTCCAGAACAGGAATCTGTTGGCGCACCAGGTTTGGATCCTTAGGAGTGTCTTCACCGCCAAAACCGCCCGCCAATCGCATCACGGCGAAGGATCGCATGCGCGAATCAAGGTTGGTATTTCCAACGACCTCGCTCAGGAACTCGTTGGCCTGTTGATTAGGCCCGACATAATCCAGAATTTTGTTCGCCACCGACATCTTATCCCAGTTGTTGGTGACGGTGTTGTTCTTATACAAATCGTAATAAGTGCTCACCATGTTTTCTCCCTGCACCTTGGCTAAATATTGTTGAGCATTCCGGTCGAGGCGACCATCGGCTCCAACGAGCATCTTTTTTGCATCTTCAACAAAAGACTGGTCATTGTATAACTCCAAAACACCGAACAGATAACCTTCGGCCTGTTCGTCGAGGCGATTCGGACTGTTTATGACGACAGGGTTTCTCAATAAATCTTTGGCCGCAGCAAGGGCGGTTTCGCGATATTTGCCGGGCGCCATTTCTTCCAAATTGCGAGTGAGATAAGCAACTTCCACCGCGCGAGCTGAGCTGCCCAAAACTTCGGCCATAAGTTTTTCCGCGCCCTCAGAGCCGATGCCTTTTAAAACGTCAAACAAGCCAATACGCAATGAAGGTGGGAGGGTGAATTCTGTGGATGGACCCGAACGCTGCCAGGGAGGAGTCCAATTACGACGGTCACCTTCATCTGAACGCTCTCGCGTGACCGAGTAGTCGAGGTCGGAATTCTTTGCGAGGAATTCGCGGACGGCGGGGAGGGCTTGATCTTTCCACTCGGCAAGGTCTTCCAGTTCGTGAACAATTTTACGGATGGTATAAATTCGAGTCGTTCCGGATGGTTGGAGTTGGAGCAAATTTTCAAGAATCTCTTTAGGCGAACGACGGCTCGGTACCGCGACCTCGGTAGTAACTTGCTCAACGCGGGCTTTTTTGTTTTTGGCAGCAGTTAAACTTGCTTCGAGACTTTGCTTCTCTGCCTGCCACTGGGCTTCCATTTTTGCCCGTTCCGTTGTAAGCGCAGCTTCATTTTTGTTTGAAAGGAAAGCATACGCGGCAGCAAATCCGATTCCGCCCGCAAGTAAGACCGACAATATTGTTTTCATAAAATTTGAAGCTTGGCCGTTGGTTAGACGGCTCAGCTTTTAAAATCGTTACAGAAAAATTCCCTGAGGCTTATGCAGCTTTCTCGTCTTTGTCGGCCATTGCTTCGGCTAAATCCTGCTCGTGTTTTTCGCGGGCTGCAGCGATGTCATATTTATCATTGTCTGGGTGCGAAGGATTTAGCGGAGAAATATCGCGCAGCCGTTTGATGATCGGCGGCAAGTGTTTCAAGAGGTAATCGACATCTTCGTCTGTGTTATAAATACCAAGACTAAATCGCACGCAGCCTCGGGCGCGCATTGGGCTTAGACCCATCGCGGTCAAAACGTGAGAGGGATCCAACGAACCCGTTGTGCACGCTGAACCACTCGAAGCGCAAATGCCCAACCCGTCGAGCAGCAGCAAAATAGCTTCGGCTTCGACAAATTCGAAAGCGATGTTGGTCGTGTTGGGAAGGCGTGATTCTTTGGCCCCATTACGAATCGTGTTGGAGATCGTCGCCAAGATTGTATTCTCCAAACGGTCGCGCAACGCGCGTACACGGGTATTTTCTTCACTCAACTTATCCATCACCAGTTCCGCTGCTCGTCCGAATGCCACGATGTTCGCGACGTTTTCAGTTCCGCCGCGTTTACCGCGTTCCTGATGCCCGCCAATGACGTAAGGCTGATATTTTGTGCGGCGCTTGACAAAAAGGCAGCCAATCCCTTTGGGCGCGTGAAGTTTGTGCGCGGAAAGCGATAGAAAATCGCAACCAAGATTTTTTGCATCCAGTTTCAGTTTTCCTGGTGTTTGCACGGCATCCGTGTGAAAGAGCACTCCTTTGCTGCGGCAGATGGCGGCGATTTCTTCGATTGGAAAAATGACTCCCGTTTCGTTGTTTGCATACATTACCGAGACGATTGCCGTATCCGGCCGAATGGATTTCTCCAACATATGAACGTCGAGTGAACCGTCTGGTTCGACAGGAAGAAAGGTGACTTCGAACCCCATTTTTTGAAGATACTCGCCAAAATTTATATTCGCCGAGTGCTCGACGGCTGTCGTAATGACGTGGCGTTTCCCTAGGTTTGTGGCCAGCGCACTGTGAATTGCCGAGTTGTTGCTCTCCGTTCCACAACTGGTGAAAACGATTTCTTTTGGATCAGAATTGATCAGTGCAGCCACTTTTTCCCGGGCGTCTTCAACATGTTTACCCACCTGAGAACCGAAAAAATAGGCACTGGAAGGATTGCCCCACAAATCCTTCAAAAACGGAATCATCGCATCCACAACTTCGGGCGCAATTCGCGTCGTTGCGTTGTTGTCCAAATAATAAACCTTTCGCTGAGTCATATTTTGTTTTCTTTACTGGCGTCCCCACTCTAGGCTTTGAAGTTTAAATCGCAAGTGTGCGCTGATTAAATCTACGTGAAATCGAATCCGAAGATTTTTGAACAATGGATTGACAACCAGATTCAATAAATTAAAATAAGTAACTTAAGTAAGTAACTAATGATTACAACATCCACAATCAAATTAGCTCATAACGAGGTAATAAAAGACGCCAGTCCTACTTTAGCTGGAACGCTCGCGCAAACGCTTGCCAATCCTAAATTGGATCGCTTTTCGGAAGATGACTCGCAATTCCTGAAGTTTCACGGAATCTATCAGCAGGACGACCGCGACAAGCGCAAGGTGGCGAAGCACTACATGTTTATGATCCGCACTCGCCTGCCGGGTGGTGTGATCCCCTCCGAACAATATCTGGCGCTCGACGAAATTTCGTCGAAATACGCCAACAACACGCTACGGATTACCTCACGACAAGGTTTTCAATTTCACGGCATTGTAAAATCCGGCTTAGGCAAAACGATGCGCGCCATTAATGATGCGTTAATCACAACGCTTGCAGCCTGTGGTGACGTAAATCGAAACGTGATGGCGCCCTCAACTCCGGCGACGAGTTATCTGGTCGAGCGCGTTTTGCAAGACGCGCGGAAATTGTCCACCGCGCTCCTTCCTCTGACGCCCGCCTATCACCAGATTTGGGTGGAAGGCCAGGAACTTAATCTCGAAGACGTAGCGGTGAAAGACTTCGTCGATCCGCTTTACGGCAAAACTTATCTCCCGAGGAAATTCAAAGTGGCCTTTGCCATCCCACCGCTGAACGATGTTGATGTTTTCACAAATTGTCTCGGTTTTGTAGCGATTGGTGAAGGTGATCGGTTGCACGGATACAATTTATTGGCGGGCGGCGGTTTGGGAATGAATCATGGGAATACCGAAACATTTCCGCGAATTGCTGATGTGATCGGTTTCTTCCCGCCCGAACACATCGAAGCCGTCGCTAAGGCAGTTCTCACCGTCCATCGCGATTTTGGCGATCGCACGAATCGTAAACACGCGCGTCTTAAATACGTTTTGGAAGATCGCGGCGTGAATTGGTTCCGCGGAGAATTGGAACAGCGCGTCGGATTCAAATTTGAAACAGCCCGCTCACACAATTTTACTAAGCAGGGCGATTTATTTGGCTGGCATCAGCAGTTCGATGGAAAAGATTTTCTCGGCCTTTATGTTGAAACAGGCCGCATCAAAGACACAGAAACTCATAAATTAAAGTCCGCGCTGCGAAAAATTGCCGAACAATTTAAAGCCGAACTCCGTCTGACTCCTTCGCAGAATTTAATTCTCGCCAACATCAATCCGGAGAATCGCGAGGCGATCACAAAGATACTGGCCGATCATGGGGTTGCTGTCGAAAACCAGGGAACTTTCCTTCGGCGCACTTCGATGGCTTGCCCCGCTCTGCCGACGTGCGGCTTGGCCTTGGCCGAATCCGAGCGCGTTCTGCCTGATATTTTGGGTCGCATTGAAGTATTACTCGATGAAGTCGGGCTAAAGGAAAACGAAATTGTCATTCGGATGACCGGTTGTCCGAATGGCTGCGCACGACCCTTCATGGCAGAGATTGGTTTCGTGGGCAAGGCTCCGAATAAATATCAAATTTACCTCGGCGGAAATGAATCCAGCACCAGGCTGAATCGGCTTTTCAAAGAAGGCGTTAAAAATGAGGAAATTGTAAACGAGCTTCGCCCAGTTCTGACTCGTTTCGCAAAAGAACGAAATGACAAGGAACGATTCGGCGATTTTTGCTCGCGCGTTTTATGGGAAGAAAAACCGTCTGCGCCTGTCGTTACCTCCCCAAATTAACGTGATTGCAGCAGCTTCGAACACCCCATCGGTCCATTTGCCGGACGAAACGGTCATCACACCTTCGATTATCCGTTCTTTGAACGAGCAGTTTGAGTCAATGCCCACCGACGAAATTCTGCGCTGGACATGGGAAAGATTCGGCGCACGTGCTGGGATCGGCACCAGTTTTCAAGGCGCGGGGCTTGTGATGATGCATCTGGCTCAGCGAAATAATTTATCCTTCCAGGTTTTTACGCTCGATACCGGATTACTTTTTCCTGAGACGGTTAAATTAAAGGAGCGGCTCGAGAATTTTTTCGGGTTTCAAATTGAATCGCTTGTTCCCGATTTGACGGTCGAGCAACAATCGGAAGCGCAAGGACCAGAACTTTGGAAACGCGATCCAGATTTGTGCTGCACGATGCGAAAGGTTTTGCCGTTGCGAAATAAATTGTCCGAACTGGATTGCTGGATGACTGGTTTGCGACGGCAACAATCCCAGACGCGCGCGGAGGTTGGCGTGATCGAGCTTTACAATGCCGAGGAATCTTCCGGGCGAGACATTGTGAAATTAAATCCCATGGCGAATTGGTCGCGCGACGCCGTCTGGAAATATATTGCCGACCACAAAATTCCTTACAACCCGCTCCACGACCAGGGTTATCGCTCCATTGGATGTTTTCCCTGCACCCAAAAAGTTGCGGGAAGCGAAGACGAACGCGCCGGACGCTGGACAGGTTTCAAAAAAGTCGAGTGCGGTATTCACACGTTCATGTCGAAGAAAGTAGATTTTCAGATTTAAAAACCACGAATGGACACGAATAAACACGAATTATTTTTCTGCGTTTATGGCGAATTTATTTCCAACGATTCGGGTTCCTTCGTGTCCATTCGTGGTTAAAACTATTATGGATTACCTCTCGAAACTCGAAAACCAAAGCATCTACATCATGCGCGAGGCGTTCAATAAATTTGAAAACCTCGCCATGCTTTGGAGCATTGGAAAAGATTCGACTGTTTTACTCTGGCTCGCGCGCAAAGCCTTCCTCGGCCATGTCCCCTTTCCTCTCGTGCATGTAGATACAAGCTACAAAATTCCGTCGATGATCGAGTATCGCGACAAGCTTGTGAAGGAATGGAATTTGCAATTGGTCGTTGGAAAAAACGAAAAGGTTTTGGCCGAAGGTCGCACCTTTCCAAACGGAAAAGCCACCCGCGTCGAATGTTGCGGTATGTTGAAAAAGGACGGACTTAAAGAAGTTTTGGAAAAACATCATTACACCGGCGTGATTGTCGGCGTCCGTCGCGACGAAGACCCAACCCGCGCGAAAGAAAGATATTTTTCGCCGCGCGACAAAAACATGGAGTGGAACGTCGAAGACCAGCCACCGGAACTTTGGGACCAGTTCAAAACCGACTTCGACAAAGACACGCACATTCGCATTCATCCGCTTCTGCATTGGACGGAACTGAATATTTGGGAATACATCGAACGTGAAAACATCACGGTCAGCCCGCTCTATTTCGCCGACGAAAAGGGCGAGCGTTATCGCAGTCTTGGATGTTATCCCTGCACATTCGCTATGAAGTCAAAAGCGAGCAACGTCCGCGAAATCATCGAGGAACTTCGCACCACGAACACTTCGGAGCGAGC
>JBKJOA010000522.1:0-8329 GCA_046593365.1 Limisphaerales bacterium | reverse complement strand
CCATGGATTCCGCGTTAAACCAGTGTTCGAGGTGTTTGCCGTCTGGTTTTCCCTCGCGTTCGTAGAGGTGATGGGCCAGACGCGCAATTTCCTCATGGGTTGGTTTTGACATTTTTTTAGCATCCGATTTTTCGATCTTTTTTGCTGAGTGAGTTTTCATTTGTTGTTACTGGCAGAATTTAATTCACCAAAAATGCAGCGGAATCCGCTTTTGGAAAGGTGATTGCGCCAACGGCTTTCTCTCCTCGGAGATAGCGATGGCAAGTGGTGCAACTGACCGTCAGTTGAAAGTAGGCCACCGTCGCGGCGTCCACGTTCTTTTTGACCGCCGCCTTTTCGAGCGATTCAGCATGGCGAGCAAAGTCCGCCGTTAGCTTTTGATATTCGACGGTCTGCCGAATCTGCCAATCCGCCTGCTGGCTCAAACCTTTCAGTTGTTTCGCATTTTCGGCGATAACCTCGAAATTTTCTGTAGCAATTCCTTCGAGCACCCGCTGGGCGTAATGCAGTTTGAACTTCATCACCTCTTTGGTTTTGTTCTTTGGCTCGTCCTGCGCCCACAAAGTGAGACCTGTTCCGAGCGAGAGAATCATTGCCATCATCAACCAGAACCATCGTGTTTTCATATTTTTTCCTTTAAGTATTCGATTCAGAAAAATCAGACCGGGGGCGCGAATTCCCGTTCCTTTTGGCGCACCACCAAAACAGGGCAAGTGGCGAATCGGACAACCCGCTCGGCCGTGCTGCCAATTTCCGCCCGTTGCATTCCCATGGTTCCGTGAGTCGAAATAACGATCAGGTCAGCATCGAGATCCCTGGCCGCCACCACAATCTCCTCATAGGGACGTCCGCTGCGGACCACGATTTTGTAACGCGTTTTGCCGAGTTCCTTTTCCGCCAGTTTCGCCAGCTCGTCGGAATATTTTTTTTCATGCGCATCCCGATTGGTGATGTATTCGGCGTTGGCGAAATCAAAGCTCGTGTGCGAACCGGCCACGACGGAAAGCAACGTGATGCGCGCGTCGAATTGTTTGGCGAAAGCCAGGGCGTAGCGCAGGGCGTGTTTCGAGCAATCGGAAAAATCAATCGGTACAAGCAGTTCTTTCAAGTCGGTGATGGGACCGGTGGACGGCTTGGGTAATAACGATTTGCCAGAATCCGGTTCAAGGATGATTTCTTCTTCATTTTGTGGAGGAGTTTCTAATTTCATAATTTTTCTTTCGGTAATCAGGGTTTGCGTCTGAAGTTTTTGGTTGGCGTGTTTTCATTTTTTCTAACGACCAGCATAATTTCTTCTTTGTTCCAGCGTAAAATTCCCGCGCCTTCGCGAGAAGCTGTCCTTCGGTCAGATGGTGCTCATCGACGACCAGCGAGCCGATGATTCGCCTGGCCAGTTCGGGGTGATGAAGTTTGGACCACGCCATGAACTGTTCCATTTGGCTGCTCGTGCCGGTGCCGGTGCCGAAAATGAGAATCTGTCCGGCGGTCTGTAACGCCTTGGCCACTGGCTCGAAGAAACTGTTCGGGTCGGGCTTTTCCTTGCCTCTCGAAAACTCCTTCGAGTTCTCCGCATGGCGAAAATACTCTTCTGGATCGTGTGGCAATATTCGCTGTGGAATGGCCCCGCTCATTTCAGAACGAAAAATGCGGGCCTCATGATGATCAATTACAAGCAGCCAGTGCGCCTCATTCCCATTCGTTCCAGGCGGGATCACTTCCGATCCCTGGATAAAGTGACGCAAGGTCATGACCTCCTCCGCGTCGGCAACATTTTTTGTGCGGGCCGGATGCAATACCAGAAATTTCCCGTTGCGTGTCACCTTCAGGTTGCCATTCGCTTCCACCGAAACGTGACCAAGCTTTCCAAACAGGGCGTGAACTGAGCGCCATTCCAGATTGTGAGAGATGGGATGCTGAAAAATTGTGTTGTAAGTGCGGAGATGGGAGCCTCTGAGCGGCGTGGATGATATGGGTGCTTCGATGGGTATTGATGTATTCATAGTTTTTTCTGCGTTTGTGTTCTGGATTTGAGCAATGTCGCTGGTCACCAAGGGTGCCTTGTGTTTGAGCCACCCACCTCGTTACGGCGTCCCGATTTGGGACCTAAATCAAGGCTGCTTTTTTCGGATCCGGTTCACCCACCTAATTCCTGTTTGGCCTGTTCCCAATCAGCTTTGGAGGTGTCCTGCTCGGAACGTCCGTTAACGAGGGCCAGTTCAACCGCACGCTCCCGGATCATCCTTCGAGTCACCCTGCCGATGTCGGCGGAATATTCGGTCAACGCACCTTGCTTCAATGGATTTGTTTTCATGGGCTGATCACTACGGTTCGTGCGGAAATGTCTGTGAATTTTGCGCGGTCTTCATTTGGCGCGTACCGCGATCCTCACGCGTGTCACGAGATTTGGAAAAAATGTTATCCCGCTTTTGAGGCTTTGGACTTGGGGCCGTCGCGTGGCGGTTCACACGTTTGCGGATGACCGCTTGGAAAATAGAGGTTGGTTCCGCGAGTTTGGTAATCGATGCTTTCATAGAAGTCGTCTTTCTTTGGTTAATTGGAAATTTGGATTGTTTAGCGACGTCATTTAACACACCGTCCCAAACTAGATGTGACTCGGGACGCTTCTCTACCGCTTCCTGAAATCAGTCGTGGTTCCTGGAACACCGGCGAGCAACAAGATAACCAATCAGTGCCCCAACCCCGACGCCGATGGCGATGGCTTGATAGGGATGTTCATGCACCCTTTCGTCGGCGGCTTTCGCGCCCTTGACCGCTTTGTCGCGGACGCTGGCCGCGATGTCCTTGCCCCTTTCAAGTGCGGCGGCAAGACGTCGGCGGGCTTCCACGACTTTTTCTCCAGCCACATCGGCGGTGGCAGCCATCAACGCGCGCGCATCTTCGGCCAGTTGGACCATGTCATCACTGATTGCTTGTGTTTGTTTGCTCATAATTTCTGTCCTTCTATAGGTTTGTATTTTTCATTGGTAAATTTTCCGCCGCAGCGAGATGGGCTGCTCCCAGCGAGCTAGCCACCTTCAAAACCGAGTTTCTCCCGCCAAACGGGTTGGGTACGGTTTCTCTGGCCAGCGGGTCGGGCATCCATTGACCGTCCACCACCAGACAGTATTCGTAGGTGCCGGGTGCCAAATCCGTTTCCTTCCACCAATCACCATCTCCGGAGGAATGCATGGATTTGGTGGGGTGCCAGTCGTTGAACGTTCCAGCCACAAAAACGGTGGAGGCCGTCGAATGCCTGAACTCAAAGTGAACCGGCACCAATTGCGGGCCTGTTATCCTGGCAATATGCTTTTTATTATGTTTCATAGTAAGTTTTTTTGGGGGTTCATTTAGTGATTCATTGGGTATCGCATTTTGAAAGGCTCCCTGATCATTCGTTGATTCCCCACTGAATGGGGTGTGCATGACCAGTGACCAGTTTCTCTGCCGCCAGAAGGAAGTGGACGGGCGTGGCTTTCTCCCGGATTGCGCCAGGAACAGGCTGCGCTTGGTTCCACGCCTTGATCCCTCCCGAGCGAACACTCAGGAAAGGTAAAGTGACCGGTGGGATTGATGTGACCTCGACGCAGGCGATCTGGAGTTTTCTTGCGTTCATGACGACAAAATAAGGCGCGTATTGCATCCCGCCTATTGGCAGGAAAGACATGCGTGAATAAGCGGAGAAGCTGCGCCGCGTAAAGAAAATGCTTATTCGCCCGGCAGGAACCCTTATCGCTCAGACGCAGATTGAACCATCACGCAAAAATAATTCGATAAATGAAACCAACTCGAAAAGTGGTTATTCAGTCGGCCCGCCATGAGCGGCGACCCACCGGATGGCATAACGCTGGAACTCCGGCGTAGTTTTTAGTTCGAGCTTTTCTTTAATATGCGCTCGATGCACGTCCACTGTTTTTGGACTAAGGTGAAGCCGAGTGGCGATTTCTTCCGTGCTCCAGCCTTCCCCAAAAAGGCGCAACACCTCTAATTCGCGGTCGCTTAATTTGGCCACCGGCCCGCTGTCACCTTTCCCGGAAGGTCCGACCATGGATTCGAGAACCTTTGCGGACATGCGTGGACTGAGTGCGACTCCACCACTTAAAACAGTGCGAATCGCAGAGGCGAGCCGCTCCAGTCCTTCGGCCTTCATCACATAGCCCCGTCCTCCCGCTCGCAAAACGCGCGCGGCGTAGAGCGATTCGTCCTGCATGGACATTGCGAGCACAGGCAGTCCGGGGTGAAGGGCCTGGATATCCTTGATGACTTCCAACCCGTCTTTATCCGGTAGCGCCATGTCCAACAACACAAGGTCTGGTTTGAGTTTCGCAATGGCCTCCATCGCTGCGCGTGCCGTTCCGGCCTCGCCGCAAACGGCGAAATCTTCTTCGCGATTCAGCAGGTCGGCTTGGCCGCGCCGCATGAGCGGATGGTCGTCCACCAGCAGAATTTTCTTACGCTTGGATCGGGTGGAAGGGTTTTCTTTAAGTGACATTGTTTGTTTATGGATACCGATATCCTGAGCCGACTGGATCATTCAGTCCCGACATTTTTAGTGTTATTCAAAATGGCCTTTGTCACGGTGCAAATTACTTCGACTCCGCCATGAGGGTGAGTCTGCACTAACAACCGCCCTCCAATCAACCTTGTCCGTTGTTCCATCGTATGCAGACCAATGCCGCCAGAATTCGGCTGGGTCGGAAGACCAATTCCATTGTCGCGCACGCGAAGTTCCACGTCGGAATTCTGCTGGGTCAAGGTAATGTCAATGCACGCGGCGTGACTGTGTTTGAGCGCGTTCTGCACCGCCTCCTGCGCGATTCGGTAGAGATGACTGGCCGCCACCTGATTATAAACCAGGACAGGTGTCTCGCACGAGAACACAGATGCGATCCCACGATCAGTGGCAACGCGGTCAGTGAGATTTTCCAGAGCCTGAATCAGCCCGTCGGGCTGGGGTGGGACGGCGTAAAGTTCGTGCGACAGATTGCGCGCCTGCTTCAAAGCCGTGGCAAGTTCCTTGGAAAGTTGGTTGGCAGTCTCAGCTTGGGGCGCATTGGCGGACTGCAAATCGCGGCTCAATCCGTTCATCAAAAAAAGCAGCCCGCCGAGTTGCTGCCCCAAACCATCGTGTAATTCCCGCGCGATCCTCGCTCGCTCCTGTTCCGCCGCCGCTGCCACCGCCTGCTCAAGGTGTCTGCGCTCGGAAATATCCCGAACCAATTCCGTAAAGAGTCGGCGGTCGCCCAGGCGCACTTCGCCTATGGACAATTCCATCGGAAACAAACTGCCGTCCTTGCGCTGCCCAACCATTTCGCGACCAATGCCGATAATTTTCGCCTGGCTGGTTCGCAGATAGTTCGCAAGATAGCCGTCATGATGATCACGGTAAGGGGAAGGCATCAGCCTATTTACATTTTGTCCGATCACTTCCTCAGGTTGGTAGCCGAAAATGCGGGCCGCTGCGGGATTGAATAATTCAACGATGCCGCGCTCATCAATTGTAATAATGCCTTCGACCGCAGTTTCTACGATAGCCCGCATTCGTAGTTCGTTTTCACGCAATGCTTCTTCCCCGCGCTTGCGATCTGTGATGTCAGCGCGAATGGCGATGTATTGACGAGGTTTGCCTTGCTCGTTGAGAAACGGAACGATTGTGGTGTCCACCCAATAGAACGTTCCATCCCTGGCCTTGTTCTTGATCTCGCCTTTCCAAACCTTTCCGTGGGTGATGCTGCCCCATAAAGCGCGCATGAATTCCGTGGAATGATGGCCAGAATTAATGATGCGATGGTCCTGCCCGATCAATTGTTCGCGCGCGTATTTTGAAATCGCGCAGAACTTGTCGTTCACGTAGGTGATCTTGCCCTGCGCGTCCGTGATCGCGACAATGGCGTGCTCGTCGAGCGCGTCCTTTAACTCTGCCAGTTCAGTTTCGGGACTTGGACTTAGGTTCATAGTTTCTTAATTCCCCGGGTATCGGGAATTTTCCCGGGTGCGTCAGGCAGATTGAAGACAAACAGCCAAAAGCAAAACCGCGATAGTTGCAAAGGAGAAAATAGATCGACTCGTCGCCAAAAATTGGCGACGAGTCCACGGTCAATTCTTAGTGGTCATGTTTTTGGACCAGCGCCATGTCGCACTTCGGGCATTTGCCGGGTGCCTCCTGCACAACTTCGGGATGCATCGTGCAAGTGTATTTATGCGCCTGATTACTGTGGGTCTCCGATTCGGATTTTTTACATCCGGTGATTCCGAAACCGCCTGCGGTGAGCGCCAAAGCTGCAATGAGCATGGGCAGTATTAATTTATTTTTCATGGTTCGTTTTCCTTTTGTTTTTTTGTTTACGGAATTCTGGGTGGATAAATTGGTTTGATCATAGGCATGGTTGGTGGGATCACGCAGTTATTACTCATGTCGGGCGCGGAAAAATAAGCGGTTTGTTCCCAGGTTTTCCGTGAGGAAGGTTGTGCCGGTGACGTTGTTCAAGGTGGTCAAGAATTGCCACGCCGTGAAATTTGTGGAGGTCTCGATGTCGCTGATCCGGGATGCCGGGCCGTTCAACGTCAGTTGAAATTGCCCGCTGGCGGCGCGGTTCATTTCCAGACGAAGCGGCGGCACGTTGATTTCATCGTCAAGAATTAGAGCGGTCGCATTGGTGGCAGTCCCGACGTGATAGCCGGTGTTATCGAAGATCCATAACCTCACATTTTCATCACCTTCGGCGTAAGTATCATCCTTCGGGCTGATGGTGACGGTGGCGGAATTTGTCCCAGCGGGAATCACCACGAAGTTGCTGATGGCATTGAAGTCCGCCCCGTTCACCGCTGTTCCGGCGATGGAATAACTCACCGTCAGCGGCGCGTTCGTGACTCCCGTGCGCGTGACGCGAAAGGTCGCGGTGTTGACGCCCGATTCACCCGCAGTTGCATCGTCGGCAATCAGATTCACCGTGGGAAGGTTGAGCGGCGCGACCGGTGCGGGAGTGATTCGCACCATTCGTCCCACCGACGGAATGTCGTCCACCATCGCGAACAAAATATACCAGCCAGCCAGCGCGCGCGGGGGGTCGTTTGGAATTGTGGCTTCGACCAGCGAACCGTTTTGCGTGAAATCCAGTGAAAGAAATCGTTGTGGGCCGCCGTCCACCCAATGCGTTGATGCTCGTGCGCTGACCAAAACGAGTTTGGTAATAGCCGCAGTGAATGAAACGCGGACGGTGAAATTGCCGCCCAACACCAGATCGGTCGTCGAAAGAGAATCAATGCGTGGACGCACACCGCGAAAAAGATACGGCGGCTCGAACGCTTCAATCGAAGAATCATCTCCCGCAAAGGAACGGATGCTCGTCAGCCCCGCCCCGCCTGTCGCGATGATCCGGCCATCCGGTGCCAGCACTGTGACATTGTGATAATGAACGTAGCGATTCATATCCGCCACGGCTCGCCAGGTGTTGTTGGAGGGATCGTAAATGTCAGCGACCTTCGTGCAGTTTGGAATTGTGCCTGCATTGGCGAGCGGAATGGGCGCTGGCGTTGGTCCGCTATATTGTCCGCCGAACGACAACACACGACCGTCGGGAAGAATCAGCGCTTCGGGTTGGCCACGAAGGGCGCGCGGATTCGGCCCAAGCGTCCAGGCGTTATTCGACGGAGAATAAAATTCGCAAAAACGGGTGTTCGCATTGGTCACGAGCGGAAGAATCCCCACCGCCATCACCCGACCGTCTGGCAGGTGAACCAGTTCGTGATCCGCGTGATCGCCGAATGAAGCGCCGCGTCGTCCCTGAATCATGTTGGCCGCTGGCCGCCATGTTCCGTTGGTTGGGTTGTAAATTTCCGGGTAACGCCATGTTTTCAAAACTTCGCCGTTGAAGAGGAGAAGTGCCGGGGCGATTTCGGTGGGCAAATCGAACGAACCGGTAACCGACCACGCATTGGAAGCCGGATTAAAAATCTCACAGCCATTCGTTCTTCCACTGGCGCCATTCAATTCGCCGCCGAGAATCATAATCCGTTCATCGGCCAGCCGCACCAATCCCGGATACCAGCGGCCAGTAATCATGTCGGGCCGGAACCGCCATGAGTTCGTATTTCGCCAATAATTTTTCACCGTTTTGACGACGACATTTTGCGGATTGCCGCCCATCGAACCACCGGCAACAAACAATCCTCCATCCGTATTCAACGTGAGCATGTGACATCCCTGAGCGCTGCCGGAATCAGGGGGAAGCCATTTCGAACCGCTCACGGAATCAAACATGATCGGGTCTTGCGTGTCGTGGCAGAAAAAGATGTCCCCGGTCGGAAGGAGCGTGCCAGAACCGCTCCCATC
>JBKJOA010000495.1:0-8906 GCA_046593365.1 Limisphaerales bacterium | reverse complement strand
CGAAGGCCGCACGTTAGCCGATTTGAAAATGCCGAGGATTTAATTACTTCTTCGGCGAATAAACGGGGGGCACGAGGAAAACGGATTTCACCCCGTATTTCATCGTGAACGAACCGCCCGCTCTCTTCTCGCTTGCAACCCGCGCCGCAATCCAAGCCGGCGTCCTCGCGAAAGGCGGCGAAGGAAGCTTTGGCAGCTTCCCGAGCTTTGTGGCCCAGAAAATAAATAGGCGTGTTCTTCCGCCGCCGGTTTTTCGTGAGCGTTTCTTACCAGCTTTCAGTCACAGCGAAGTCGGAAAACTCGGAGGGTCGAACTCGCGGGAATTGTGGTCGGCGACTCCAACTCCAAATCATACCAAGGGCCTTCAACGGATTCGGCGCCTTGCAGACGAAAGCCGTCGCCTTCCCAACCCAGGGTCACTCCGCTGGGCGATTTCGTGACGCGCAACGGCAAGGGGGTGCAGGCGGGCGTGGTTTGGAGACGATAGATGAGGTTGTCCATGCCTTCGCTGATGAGGCATTCCAACCCGGTGAAAGCGAGCGGCGGGGTTGAGGTGGTTGACAGCTCGGCGAGGATGCGCAACTCGGTGCCGACGCAGCCAGTGGGATCGCCGCAATCAATTCCATTGTAAACGACAATCGGGTTTGTGTTTGCGAGGCTCAACACGCCGATGCTTGGGCATCTGAGGATTCCGGGGAAGCCGCTCAAGGTGACGAGTGAACCGGCGAGTGTCGCAGGAACATGCTGAGTCTCCGCGACAAGCGCAGAACCGTTCCAGAGTTGGAGTGTGACGTTGGAGACGCCCCACTCAGTGAAATCTGCGGCGCAATCAACGCCAAAACCGTCGGCGCTTTGCGCGAGTCGCAGGTTAAATACGGGCGGCGGCGGGCGATTCATAGTCGTGCCGGGGGGCCAACCTCTGATATTGTAGAATTCTTCCTGCGTTGGGATGCTGCCGTTTTCGAAGCGGTGGACGCGAAGTTCAAAACTGGCCGCGTGGCCAAGGTCCGTGCTCACGCCACCGCCATTACCCAACGAGAAAAATTCCAATCCTTGCTCTCCGTCGTCATAAGCTTTCATCAGCGTCACATGGCCGTCGCCCCACTTGCGTCCGCCAGCATTGATGGACGGATTGTCGAAGGCGATGGTGGTCAGGTTACTCGTGACGAGATCAACCGTGGTGATGGGTGGAGGCAGCACAGTGGTCAAAGGCGTGAGGATGAGTCGCGCAGTTTTGTTGGTCTTATTACCTCGCGGTGTTCCGTTGCCATAGATGCAGCCGTCCCACCCTTTGCGGGCGTTGTCGGGCGTCCAGTCGCACTCGGGGAAGGCGAGAGTGATTTCGCGAGTAAGACAATCAAGGGTCACAGTCATCACCGCGCTCGTCGCGCCGTCCATTGGAGTGATGCGCGCCAAATCATTCGCCCCAAGTTCCGACCCACTTTGGTTGAAAGAGGAGAACAATTTACCTTCATCGCTGATGGCGATCGAGCGGAAGCTGGCGGCGGGATCGTTGACCATCTGCGGATTCGCCGTGACTTTCCAACCGCAGATCGGCTCGCAACTCCATTGGAACTTCAACAAGCGCGTGGCTGTCGTTTGGCCGGGATCGGGCGGAAGCGCAAGTTCAAAACTTGATCCTGCGGGCGGGGCAAAATCCAGCACGGTGCTGAAGGTGAATTTCTGCGCGGGGCCGAGAAGGAATCGCGCACCGTCCTGGCCGCTACTGCCGAGATTGTCGAAGTCCACGCCTTTGCCGCCGCCGGGGAAGTCCGGCAGGTAAGTCGTGCGGGCCGAGCCATGATGATTGTGTTCGATACCGATGACCTTGGTAAAGCAGCCAAACTTCGGATGCGGCGGGCGCACGGTAACGGTGAACGTGCAACTCGCGCTGGCACCGCAGGAATTCGTGGCGGTGCAGGTGACGATGGTCGTGGTGTTGATCGGGAAGGCGCTGCCCGAAGGCGGCGAGCATACGATGGTCCCGGTGTTGCCAGTAGCCGAGGGCATGAAGTTGGCGATGGCGTAATTGGTGCAGGTGACGAGCACCAGATTCGGCGGGCAGATGATGGTCGGTTGCGGCGCGTTGACGAAGAACGGCAGGACGCAGGTGTTCGTGATGCCAGCGCAATTGGAAATCTTGACCGTGATGGGATGGTTGCCCGCGCCGACAATCGTTCCCGCTGGCGGTGATTGCGTGATGTTGATCGCGCCGCAGTTGTTCACGATGCACGGCGAGTTCGACAATACGGAGAGATTCGGCACGAAAGCTTGGCAAGCGTTCGTCGTGAGAAGGGCAAGTGCTCCGTCCATCAGGCAATCGCAATTCACGCTTAGCACACCGCCGTTCGTCGCGGCAATGACGGTTTGGCTCCAATTTGTCGCGTTGCCGCAAAGATCGGTGAGCGTCCAGGTGCGCAAGGCGTTGAGCGGGCAAAGGCTGTTCGTCACGGTGCTCGCGATGGCGACGGTCACGTTGGTTCCGCTGCACAGATCAAAACCGATCGGCGGATCGAAAGTCCAAGGCGCACCGCAAGGGATAATCTTGTTGGACACCTGGCAGAGCGCCACAACGGAGACTTCGTCGAAATAGTAATATGCGGAATTGTTGTAGGGTCCACCTCCAAGCACTGCGGTCGTGTTGGCGTCGGATCGAAAATTGCCAAGCGTCAAAAAGTTTTCGCCGCCCGCCGCGACGATGGTGCCCTGAATCAGCATCCATGAATTTGTGGAAGTCAGCAGATTCGTCGAAGGATTCACCACTTGAGGCACGACCGGCAAGACCGTTCCCCCCGGCCCGACATAGTTCGTGACCGGGCCCACGGAAAAATGAGCGCCGATTTCCGCGATAGCCCAGGCGTAGTTGTCGGCACGATTGACGTAAAAGGAAACCGCGTAGGCCTGGCCGGCGATCAAAGGCGCAAGTAAAGGCGTCTGCAAGTATTCGCGATAGGAGTTGGTCGCGTTGTTGTTGCCAATGTTATACACATACCCACCGCCGTAGCCTTGACCGGTGAATGCGTTTTGAACACCGGGAAAATTTGTCGGGACGGAAACGTTTGGGCCGCCCGCGCAAGCATTGTAATAATCCGACGTCCCATCGGTAGGGGCATACCAAGGCGAAGCGTCGGTGAGGTTGCCTGTGGTTGAGGGGCACTGGCTGTAACCTTCAAAGCTGGGATTCGGCACCAGGTTAACCCCGGAACACACGACTGCTGGCGGAGTCGTATCCACAACCGTCACGGACTGCGTGGCCGTCATCGAGTTCCCGCACGCGTCGGCGATGGTCCAAACGCGCGTGAAGATTTGCGGGCAAGTGCCGTTGGTGGTCGTGCTGAGGATCGTCGTGGAAAGGAAATCCGCGCTGCACACGTCATAGGCGAGCGGAATGTCGAAACCCCACGCCGTGCCGCATTGAACGGTCTTGTTCGTGAAGCTGCAAAGCGGGACTACGGAGATGTCGTCGTAATAGTAATAGGCGAAATCGGCGAGCGAGGGGTTGGGAGTGTTGGTGCCCAAGTTCATCACCGCCGTCGTGAGTGCGTCGGTGCGGAAATTGCCCAGCGTGATATGATTCTCGCCGCCGACGGCGGTGAACGTGCCTTGCACGAGCATCCAGGAATTCGTCGAGGTGAGCGGGTTGCCCGAGGGATTGACGCCTTGCGGGATATAATTCAAAACGGTCTGGCTCGCACCGTTGAGGATTGGGCCGTTGGAAAAGTGCGCACCGACCTCCGAAATCGCCCAACCGGAGAAGTCGGAGAGGCTGACACGGAAGGAAACTTGATACGTCATGCCGCCCACCAGCGGCGCGAGGAGCGGGGCTTCGATGTATTCGCGGTAGCCCGGCGGCGGGTTCGTGCCGTAGAGAGAATACACGAACGCGCCCATGTACGCGTTGCCGCTATACGCTGACTGGCTACCCATGAAATTGTTCGGCACATCGACGGGCCAGAAGCTGGAACAGGTGTTGAAGTAATCGGGCGTGGCCACGGTAGGATTGAACCAAGGCGCGGCGTCAGGGACCTGGCTAAAAAATGAGGGACAGTAAATTTTGTTCTCGAATTGCGGATTCGGCGCGAGGTTCGCGCCGGCCACGCACATCAGCATGGGCGGATTGGTGTCCACAATGGTCACGGTTTGCGTGAGCAGATTCGTGTTACCGCAAGCGTCGGTGAGCGACCACTCGCGCTGGATGACTTGCGGGCAGTAACCATTCGTCGTCGTCGTCGAATTCGCGGTCACGTTCAACCCGCTGCAATTGTCGAATGCCGTCTGGTCGTTGAAATCCCAGTCCCACGGGTCACCGCATTGCACGACTTTGTTTGTCAGCGGATCGCAGAGCATGACCACCGACACGTCGTCGAACAAATAATAGGCATAATCCGGAGTCGGCCCGGCGGGGTTGGCGTTTGTGTACGTGGTGTTGGCGTCGGTGCGGAAATTGCCGATCGTTAGAAAACTTTCGCCGCCGGTCGCAATGAACGTGCCTTGCACCAGCATCCAGGAATTCGTCGAGGTGAGCAGGTTCGTGGCGGGATTTTCCACCTGCGGCACAACGCTGAAGTTGCGGAAGAAACCGTTCGTGATGAGCGGGCCGGGCGTGAGACACGCGCCCAATTCGGCGATGGCGAAGCGATGGTTGTCCGAGCGGCTCACGTAAAACGAGACTTGGTAGCGCTGGCCGCTGAACAGCGGCGAAAGGAGCTGCACTTCGAGGTATTCACGGTAATCGCGGTAGGTGTTGTTCGTGTTCAGCCCATAGACCGACCACACAGCGGCACCGGCGTAACCCTGACCGGTCAATGGGTTCTGGACGCCCGTGAAATTAGTCGGCGTGGACACAAACGACGACGGCCCTGCGCACGGGCTGAACAGGTCGGTTGTGCCGTCCGTGGGCGTGAACCACGGGGCCGCGTAATCGAAATACGAAATCGAGTTGGGGCAATTCGTGTAACGCTCGAAACTCGGATTCGGCACAAGATTCACGCCACATTGCCGACCCGGCGGCGTGGTGTCCACGGTCGTAACTTTCTGGCTGCACGACGTCACGTTGCCGCAACCGTCCGTGATCGTCCAGGTGCGTTCGATAGTTTCCGAACAAGCAGTCTGGCTGAGGACAGCATCCGACGACAGAATCGTCACGCCGCAACACGACGAAAGAATGATCGGCGAATCGAAACTCCAGATGCTGCCGCACTCAACGGTTTTGTTCGTTGGGCAAACCACCGTGAGCGGCGGCGCCGGCACTTGCGGCAGAACCGTGAACTGCACAACGCACGAAAAATAATTGCTCTGCAAATCCTGGACGGTGAGGTTGATGGAATAATTACCCACACTGAACTGATAGCCCGGTGGAAAACTTTGTATGCAGGAACCGGGCATCATATTCGTGCCGAAACAGGGTGCGAATAGCGCGCACAAATCCGGCACGACCCCGGGGCAGGTGACGGTGATGTTAGTGACGCAGTTGCAATCCAGCGGCGTGGGTGCGTTGGTGAGCAGATTCAGGATGACATCGTCCAGCACCAGTTCATCAGAAAGGCCGTTATTAGGGTCGGAATAATGACCCCAATTGATCCATTTGAAAGTGACTGTCGAAGCGGTCGGAGAGAAATAGACTTGGTACCTCTGGGAGGTGCCAATGGGACCGTTTCCACTTGGGGCCGCGAAGTAGAGCCTCGGTTCGCCGGTGATGTCCAAGCCGAAGAAACCATCCACCAGGAATCCCCCCGGCAGACTAACGTTTTCCCCGCTGGTCCAGAAGTCCAACAGGTAGGTGGCCGAAGGGTTGAGGCCCGACACGGTTTGCTGCAATGTCACCGGGCCGTCGGTTGGCTTGGGTGTGATCGTCGGAGAGGAGCTAAAAGTTACCAGGCCGTTATTCGCTTCCGTGGGCAAGGGACTGACCCCCGCCATAATTCCCGCGCCGAAATACAGGCCGTTGGTGCCGTGCGGGAACGTGGCGCTGTTCTGGATGCCACCGGAGCCGTTGCTGCCCCAAGTCGCATAGCTGCCGCTCTGGCCGGATGCGGTCCAGCCAGTCAAGGACATGGTGGGCGAAAAGCCGGTGCCGGTGGCCCAGTAAGAGTAGTTGGTAGCCACGCCTCCGTCCGCCTCAAAGCTACCGTTGACAATCAGGTTCGCCGGGCGATTGCCGACGAGGGTGTCGTTGCCTGTGACGGAGAGGATAGACGCTGAAGAGGATGCCACGTAGGCTGATAGAGCAATGACGGATGCCATTCGGACGGGGAGGTAGCGAATCTTCATAAAAAAATTGTCTGCGGCGACCATCCAACTAATTGGTTCAGATTGGCATTGGATTTACTTCGTGGGCGAATAATCGGTGGGCACGAGGAAAACGGATTTCACCCCGTCTTTGATCGTGAGCGAACCGCCTGCTCTCTTCTCGCTTGCATCCCGCGCCGCATTCCAAGCCGGGTCCTGGCGAAAAGCGTCAAAAGAAGCTTTGGCAACTTCCTGAGATTTGTGGGCCAGAAAATAAATGAGGGTGTTCTCAGCCTCGGGTTGGCCCGGCACTTTGTGGAAATAAACCCAATTCCTCATCCCGTGCTTTTTGAAAAGGGTAACAGTATGTTCGCGAAAACGCTCGTCCAGATTCAGCAGCGAGCCCGGGGGTGTTGTGTAGATGCGCAATTCAAAAACACCGCCTTTTGAAACATTGCCCGTCTTAAGCATGGGCGAAAAATCCGTTGGCTGTAGAAACGTCTGCTCAACTTTGGCGACAATTTTTCCGTTCACCTCACTTTTTTGGTGGGCAACATTCCATTCGGGGTCGGCCAAGAATGCTTTCCATGAAACATCGCGCGCACTGCGGCTTGGGTAACGAAGAACGTAAATCAATTTGTTTTCTTTATTATCCACGGGAACCCAATAACCAATGTTTTCGATCCCATGTTTCTTAAAGAGCTTCGTGGTGTGGTCACGGAAGCGCGCGTGAAGATCATCGAGTTTTCCGGGCGGCGCATAATAAACGCGCATCTCGTAGCAACGTGTATCCGTGGTGATTTTGGATGCGGTGGCGCAACCGGTCACACCGATGACCAGCGCCGAAACAGTCGCGGTGAACAAGATTTGAAAATTTATAGTTGTTATAGCTGAATTGCGCCGGACGAGAACGAAGCTGTCAAATGAATTGTTGAAACAATTGGAGTTATGCTTTTGACAAACCATCGTGCCACGCGGCCAAAAGCGGCGCTGAAGTCACCGCCGCCCTCGCCCGCACAACGACCTCATCCGCATTCGTTGTTTGTGAACAGCCTAATCCCAGAAACAATTATTACGATCTTGAGAAAATTATTTCTCCACTTTTTCCAACTCCTTCGAGCGGTCGCGACTGAAATCAATTCCGCCCAGTTGCTCAGGATTTTTCGGGAGCAACAATACCACACGAGAGGAGGTGGCGATTTCCAGTGTGCCAGATTGCGTTGTAAAGCCAAGCACATGGCCACCCGCCTGGCGATCGCTGGTCAAAAAATGCGCATGAAAGCCGGGCACATTGATCCCCTTGACGAAGTCCGGCATGCGAAAGCCAACCAACGTGCCGCTCTTTCCGTCCAGTTGGAAAACCGGTTGTTCACGCGTTACGTCAACAAGTTGGCGGTAGGGTTTGCTTTGCGCTGGAACACTACGAGTTTTCAGTTCGCGGAAAGTTCCGCTGAAGCGAAATGCGCAAACAACATTCGTGTGCGGCAACATTTCGTCCACCAGCTTTTGAAATTGTGGATAGGTCAATCCCGCCGGGACCGAACGAGTTTGTTCTGGATAAAAATTAATCACGGACGCGAACGGCGTGGTCACATTTTTGTTGGGCGAATAAACCTTTCCATCGGAACGCACCTGGTAAACGTGCCCATCGAGCAACACCATTTCTCCATCTAATTTATCAAACGTTCCGATGCCCAGATCGCCACGACGCATTAAGGTTCGACACGGCATCTCCCCCTCGTAGGCACCGGCGAGAAGCGCGTCAATGGTGCAAAATTGCGTGACGGTATTTCGCGGGGCCGCGCAACCCGTAATCCAAAGCGCAAGGGCAAGAAGGGATAAACAAATTCGATGGCGGATGAATTTCACGCCTGCCAATCTACACAGAAGACAAATCCTCTGCCATTGCAAAACCGAGAGGCATCTCATCGTCTGGCTTTTTCTATCCACGCTTTGACCCGATAATTTTGCAGGCAAAAGGTTGCGAAAAACACCCTCTTACAAAAAGCTCCAACGATCAAACATCGCCGCTTGTCCGCAGGATCGTCCGCTTTCGTTAAGCAAATTCCAAACGGTCGCACGCTCGATGCGAAACCGCCGACCCGTTTTCGAAATGCGCACGCCGGAATAATCATCAATGAACCCATGCTCCGTCACGGTCGCCAGCAAGCGCGCACGCTCTACGCGATTCGGAGCTTCTGCGGTGAGTCGTGAAGGCGTGTTCGTCAATTCCGCCCACGACATTTCCCAAAGTTCGAGTGCGGCGCGATTGCCGTAATTTAAAATCGGATCCTCCTCTGTGCCGTGTGAAACCAGGGCGAAAGGCGCTTCGAAAATTTTCCGCGCGCGTTCGCCTGCGTCGGAAAGGTCTTTCAACAAATCGCGCCCCGCCCACTGCTTCAAGCTACGCACAAGGCAAGTCGTGTGAAGGATCACGAAATCGGTTTTCCAAATGTGCGCGACGTCATCTATCACGATCCAAGCATGAAGTTTCTCGCCAACGAACGCAATCAACCGTTAAAGTTGCAGTTGATGAAACAAAAAGTTGAGTCAAATTATCATATGTACATGAAATTGTTTCTGGTGGCAGGTGTAGCAGCCATGTTAGTAGCGGGTTGTGCGACGCCTCTTCCGCCCGGCGTTGAACGAGGACCCAATGGTACGATGGCCTACGATGT
>JBKJOA010000288.1:0-10524 GCA_046593365.1 Limisphaerales bacterium | reverse complement strand
CTCGAATTTTTTCCGTCTGACTTGGTGAAGCGGACGAATGCGAAGATACACAATTAAAACTTAGAGCCTGTTTGAAAACTCATTTGGGCTTCAACCCGGCGGCGTTCGGAGTTCCGCCTCCAGGCGGTTTCCGCGCTCTGCCGCCTGAAGGCGGAACTCCAAACCGGGTTTTTCAAACAGGCCTTAGAAGATAAAAGCCAGATTTGGAACGGAAACCCCCCGCAACCTATTGCCAGGACGACATAGTCTGGACATCGGCAGTTCAGCCCTGAATAACGCGATTGCGGTAAGTCAGCAGTTCTTCCCTGGGCAAATTCCTAATCCTTCGGCGCAAGTTGATTTATTACATTGTCGGGAAACGGGTGTCGCGCCCCGGCATTTTTTGAGCTTTTCAGAACGACTTTAATAAACTAGAAATCTCGCCCGATCCAATGATGATCCTCACCAGTTTTATGGTAAACGTATTCAAGTATTTGATGGTCCGGCGTCGGTCACAACACAGATGCCTTCTCCCTTTGCTTTTTCTCCTGATCATAACGTCGTCGGCCTCCGCCGCTAACACGCAACCGTTGAAAATTTGTCTGCTTTCCGGCTCAGCCGAGTATGATTCAGAGAAATCGTTGTCTGAATTTCAGCGCTACTTGGAAAATCGTTATCAAGTGACCTGCTATCGGGCCTTTGGAAAAGATAAGGGAGATAGCCTTCCTGGTTTGGAGGCGCTGGAAAAATCTGACTTAATGGTTGTGTTCACTCGTCGAATCACGTTGCCGCCCACACAGCTTGCGCTTGTGCGAAAATACTTGGCGGCTGGTCGTGCTGTCATTGGTATTCGTACGGCCAGTCACGGCTTTCAGAACTATTCTGAGTTCGACAAGGAAGTTCTGGGCGGAGGTTACAAAGGGCATCATGCCGATGACTCGGCAGAGGTGCAGATTTCCCCCGGTCGCGCCAATATCCGTTGCTGGCCGGCGTAAAACCGTTCCCTACGCGCAAACTCTACAAAAACGCCGCTGTGGCAGATGATGCCATTGTTCTATTGGAAGCATCCACTCCTGCGTATCGCGAACCGGTGGCATGGGTGCGTCAACACAATGGGAGCCGCATGTTCTACACCTCTCTCGGGACGAGGGAAGATTTCGCGCAGGAAAGTTTTCGACAGCTTTTGGTGAATGCCATTTTTTGGACTACTCAGCGGGACGAAGCCGCAAACCGCAGTGATCCAAAGTCTGCGCAGAAAATTCCCTGACCCCTCGTTTCTATTCAGGGCACCTCGAAACTCGCTTCGGCCTCTCGCCTCTTCGCAGCGCCTTTAGGAAGACACTTTTCTTTTCTGACACCTGAATACAATCTCGCTCTGGTTAAAAAAGCAGTACAAACAATCCGCTCCATCAGAGAAAAGCTGACCGCATATCGCGGTTTTGGTGGGTGTTTTCTTAAGGTTGAACCTAGGCGGAAGATGCGTAAAATGTCGCGTCTGAAAATAAAAATCCAATGCACTTAGATCACCTTCCTGTTCGCGTTCTCCTCGTGGACGACGAAGAAGCCGCGTTCCTTTTACTGCGGCGGCTTCTCTCCAAAGTCTCCCGCCCGCATTTCGATGTTGAATGGGCCTCCAGTTATAACGCGGGTCTTAAAGCCATTCAGCGGCAGCAGCACGATGTTTACCTCGTGGATTACCGGCTTGGCTCGGAGAGCGGCTTGGATCTTTTACGCCACGCCATCACTCTCCCGGCTTCGGCACCAATTATCATTTTGACCGGGGCCGATGATCCCAAGGTTGACTTGGAGGCGACGCACATGGGGGCCGCTGATTTTCTGGTCAAGGATCATCTTGATGCGGCCATGTTGGAGCGGTCGATTCGCTACTCAATGCAGCATTTTGCCACACTTAAAGCGCTGAGGAAAAGTCACGAACGTTTCCGTTTGCTGTTCGAGCGGAGCATGGATGCGATTTTGATTTCCGATGACGACGGTAAAATCATCGAGGGAAATGGCTCCGCCTGCAAATTGCTCGGTTATTCGCACGACAAATTGCTGAAGATAAAAATGTCCGATTTGCTTTCCGCAAAATCCGGGAACATTGCCAACGATTTGCGGGATCAACCTTTGGGAGAACTCTCTTTCAAACTGCCGACAGGTGAACGACGGTTCGCTGAGTTTTCAGCCTGCCAATTTGCGCCGAATTTGAATCTAAATATTCTTCGCGACATTACGGAACGTCGCGACCTGGAAAAAGAAATTCAGGAAATCAGCGAAAAAGAACAGCGCCGTCTTGGGCAGGATTTGCATGATGGACTCGGCCAATCGCTCACTGGAATCAGTTTTCTGACGAAAGTTTTGCAGCAGAAACTTGCTTCCCAAAAGTCGGATGAAGAGAAGGACGCGGCGTTGATCGTAAAATTGATCAAGCAAGCGTTGCTTCAGGCGCGCGAAGTGGCGCGCGGCCTTTGCCCCACCGTTTTGGATACGAATGACATTCAAGCCGCGTTGGAACAACTGTCCGAAAATCTGAAGAAATATTTTTCCGTCGCATCCCACGCCTATTGCGATTCCGCCATCAAGATCAAAGACAATGCAGTGGCGGTGCATCTGTACCGAATTGCGCAAGAGGCCACGACCAATGCCATCAAACACGGCCATGCCAAGAAGATCTGGATCAACCTCAAACAAACCCAGGGTGTGATTACCTTGCAGATTCGTGATGACGGAGTCGGTTTTGCGAAGGTGAAGATCAAAGTCAAAGGGATGGGTTTACGCGTCATGCAGCATCGCGCCCGAATGATTGGCGCCACACTCGATGTGGCCAGCGTAAAAAAGGGCGGTACAACTGTGACCTGTACGCTCGGAAATAAAATTACTTTGAAAAAAGGTTTTCGAGAAAAGTCCGTGCCTCACAAAAACAATGGGAAAATAAAACTGAAGCCTGAGCCAGCACTTCTGCGCTAAGTCCTCATATTTTCAAGGATTTCGTTTGTCCGTAACCGACGGCGTCTTTAAAATGCCTGCATTAACCGATGCTGTTTTTTCGAAACGCCAATTTGGTTCTGAGGATTTTGCTTCTGTCTTTCGGCGGCGCGATTCTCACTCCCAATTTTGCGCGGGCTGAGGAAGATTTTGAGTTTTTTGAGAAAACGATTCGTCCGATCCTCGTCGATCGATGCTACAAATGTCATAGCGCAAGCGCGGATAAAATCAAAGGCGGCTTGCGGCTTGATTCTAAAGAAAATATTTTGAAGGGCGGCGAAAGCGGCCCCGCCATTGTTCCGAAACAACCGGAAAAAAGTTTGCTCATCAAGGCCATCCGTTACACAGATCACGATCTGCAAATGCCGCCGAAGAAGGCACTCTCCTCCGAACAAATCAAATCATTTGAAACGTGGGTAAAAATGGGCGCGCCCGATCCACGAGTTAAATCCGCCTCAGAGCGCAGCGCCCCCAAAACAAACGAAGCCCAAACTTATTGGGCTTTCCAACCGGTCAAAAATCAGCCGCCTCCGCCGATAAAAAACAAAGAATGGGTAAAGAATCCGATTGACCAATTTATTCTCGCACAATTGGAGACACAAAAGATGGTTCCGGGTTTGCGAGCGGATAAATTGACTTTGATTCGGCGTGCCACGTTCGATCTAATCGGCTTGCCGCCCACGCCCGGGGAAATCGACAACTTCCTTTCGGACAAATCAATCAACGCATTCGAAAAAATTGTCGATCGCCTTCTTGCTTCGCCGCACTACGGCGAACGTTGGGGACGCCACTGGTTGGACGTGGTTCGCTACGCCGACACGTCGGGTTGCAATTCTGATTACCCCATCCCGGCCGCCTATAAATATCGCAACTACGTGATCCAATCGTTCAATCGTGACAAACCTTTCGATCAATTTGTGCGCGAACAAATTGCGGGGGATTTAATGCCTGGTGCCAATGATGAGGAAACATTCGAGCGAATTATTGCCACGGGTTATCTCGCGACCTCTCGTCGGTTTGGCTCACGCAATAATGAATTTCACCTCACTATCGAGGACACGATAGACAACATGGGAAAAGCGGTGCTGGGACTTTCCCTCGGCTGCGCCCGGTGTCACGACCACAAGTTTGATCCGGTTTCTTCGAAAGATTATTACGCGCTTTACGGAATTTTCAGCAGTACGCGTTACGCCTTTCCTGGAACGGAGATTTATCGTCATCCCAAAGATTTTGTTCCGCTCGCGATTGGAACCAATGTCCAGTTCGTCATTGAGTATCAGGAAGAATTAGCGGCTCTTGACGAGAAGATCGATAAATTGCAGGAGCAAAAGCGCTTATTGGAGAAGCCCGCGAAAGAGGGAAAAAAGAAAGCGGCGGAAGCTGAAGAAGAAAAAGAGGAGTTGGACCAAGAAGGGGAAGATCGTTTGCTGAAAATCAAAGCTGATTTGGAAGACGCCAAAACGCGCCAGAAAAAACTGGAAGCGCATCCGCCCCCGATCGAAAAAGCCTACGCAGTGGCCGAAGGAAAATCGAGCGACGCGAAAATTCAAAAAAAAGGAGATCCGCAGAACTTGGGGGAAAAGGTGCCGCGCGGATTTTTGCAAGTACTCGGCGGGCAACAATTGCCATCAGCAGAGCAGGGGAGTGGCCGCGCTGAATTGGCCAAATGGTTGACCGATCCGCAGAACCCGCTTACGGCCCGCGTGATGGTCAATCGCGTCTGGCAACATCACTTCGGTCGCGGCCTGGTCGAGACGGCAAACGATTTTGGCGCGAGGGGAAAAGCGCCCAGCCATCCCGAGTTATTGGATTATTTGGCGACTCAATTTCAACGCGGTGGTTGGTCGATCAAGCAGATGCACAAACTGATGATGCTTTCGCAGACGTATCAGACAAGCAGCGTGGAACAGCCGGACAATTCCCGCATTGATCCGGGTAACAATTTATTTTGGAAATTCAACCGTCGCCGGCTCGACGCAGAACAATTGCGCGACGCCATGCTCGCAGTGAGCGGGATGCTCGATCCAACTGTGGGCATGGAACATCCATTCCCAAAAGAAAGTGAATGGCGCTATACTCAGCACACTCCATTTGTGGCGGTTTATGACACCAACCGTCGCGGGGTTTATCTCATGCAACAGCGGATTAAAAAACAGCCGTTCCTGGAAGTTTTTGACGGGGCTGATCCGAATGCGACAACCGATGTGCGCCCGGTTAGCACGACACCGATTCAAGCGCTGTTCATGATGAATGATCCCTTTGCGCATGAGCAGGCGGATAAGTTCGCGATCCGAATCGCGTTGGCGCATGTTGAAACTCCAAAGCGAATCAACGACGCGTATCGTCTGGCGTTTGGTCGAAGCGCATCTCGCGATGAATTAAAAACCGCGAAAGAATATTTGCAGCAATGCGCACGAGATTTGAAAGAAACGGATTTAGCGTTGGAAAAACAGCCTCGTGCTGCCTGGGCGAGTTATTGTCGCGTGTTGTTGAGCAGCAACGAATTTTTATTTTTAGATTAATATGAGCCATTCGCAATTTGGATTTACGCGACGGCAGGCGATTCGTTCGCTGGTAAGTGGATCGATTCTTTTGCCCGGCATTTTATCGCAGCTTCTGGCGGACGATGCAGGCGGCAGCGCCGTTGCCAACCCACTTGCCCCCAAGGCTCCGCATTTTCCCGGCAAAGCCAAGCGCGTCATTTTTCTCTACATGACAGGAGGCGTGTCGCATATGGATTCATTTGATCCTAAGCCAAAGCTTTTTGCTCAGCGTGGAAAACCGGTTGCCAAAGACCAAAAAGGGCCAAAATATCTTGCCCCACTTTGGGATTTTAAGCCGGGAGGAAAATGTGGCACGGAGGTCAGCGATTTGTTTCCCTACGTGCGCGAGTGCATGGACGACATTTGCCTCGTGCGCTCGATGTGGGGAGATCACAATGATCATTTTCAGGCGACACTGGGAATTCACACCGGCTCGGTTTCGGTCGCCCGGCCAAGTATCGGCTCATGGGTCAGCTATGGCTTGGGAACCGAGAACCAAAATCTGCCGTCCTTCGTGGTGCTTGCGCCCGATTTGCCCTACGCCGGTAGCCAGGTTTGGAGTTCTGATTTTTTGCCGGCTTCGCATCAAGGCACCCGCGTTTTCTCCGGCAGCGAGCCGATTCCTGATCTAAACCGGCTTTCTCCTTCGGCGAAAATTCAGGAACTCGAACTCGGGTTGCTCGATCGGTTCAATCGAAAACATCAGCAAAAACGCGCGGAAGATTCCACGCTCCAAGCCAGAATTAAATCGTTTGAAACCGCGTTTGGCATGCAGCAAATGATGCCTGACGTGCTCGATCTTTCCAAGGAAACCGACGCTACTCTAAACTTATACGGATTGGAGCGCGGTAGCACGAAAGGTTTTGCCTGGCAATGTTTGGTGGCGCGGCGCATGGCCGAACGTGGAGTGCGTTTCATCGAGTTGATTGACATCGGTTCGCACAGCAATTGGGACGCGCACGCCAATATGGAATCCCACGGCCCGCTTGCCAAAAATGTGGATCAACCGATCGCAGGTTTACTAAAAGATTTGAAATCCCGTGGCATGCTGGACGAGACGCTGGTTGTCTGGACCACGGAATTTGGACGCTCTCCCCAAGCCGACAGCCCAAAGGGGCGGAGTCATCATCCAGCGGCGTTTTCCTCCTGGCTCGCTGGAGGCGGGGTAAAAGGTGGGATGGTTTATGGCAAGACGGATGAAATCGGCGGGCGAATCGCTGAAAATCCTGTGCATGTTCACGACTTCCACGCGACCATTCTTCATTTACTCGGTTTCAACCACGAGAAACTTACTTTTCGCCACGCAGGCCGGGATTTTCGCCTCACCGACGTTTCGGGAAACGTGGTGAAAGCGATTCTTGCTTGATGGAAAGGCGCTCGAATTTGAAACCTCATTCGATCCAAGTACAACTGACTAATCGGAACGATTTGAGTTAAAAGAATTTTTTTCCGAACTGCCTCGTCAAATAGTTTGTGAAAAATTTCACAAAATCTCGCTTGAGAGTTATTATGGCCAATGCTAATTTCCAAAACGTTGACAAGAACAAATTAAAATCTATGAAAAATCAGGCTCGTTGGATCGCACTTTTAACCCTCTCCACCGCTCTAAATTCAGCCGTCGCCGCTGATGTGACCGGAATCATTACCCTCAAAGGCACGCCGCCGCCGGAGAAAGATATTCAATTGACTCCCGATTGTGGCGCCGTTCATAAGGGGCAGATAAAAACCCGCTTTTATGTGGTCGGAGCTAAAGGTGAATTAGCCGATGTAGTGGTCGCGTTAAAAGGCGCAAATGCAAAATCAGCGAGCGCACCAGCTGCTCCGATTTTCATAGATCAAGTTGGGTGTGAATATCAGCCTTATGTCAATGCGGTGCAGGTAGGCCAGAAGATTCATGTTAAAAATTCCGATCCTCTCATGCACAATGTGCATACCACTCCCGCAGTCGCTGGAAACAAGGAAATCAACAAAGCGCAAATGAGCAAGTCGCCCGATCTTGAATTTGCCTTTGAAAACCCTGAACAATTTCTGAGATTCAAATGCGACGTTCATCCGTGGATGCTAACTTACGTCAGCGTGTTCGATCATCCCTATTTCGCTGTGACTGGAAAAGATGGCAGCTTCAAGATTGCGAATGTGCCGGCCGGAAAATACACGGTGGAAGTTTTCCACCGCAAAGCGGCTCCGATTGGTTCTCCTGTGACCAAGGAAATAGAAGTCAAAGATCAAGCGCTCGCTGCTGATTTTGTGCTCGAAGTGAAATAATTCTTACGGTTTTAATAACCGCTGGGGCGATGAGCCGCAGCGGTTTTCGTTTTTAAAATGTCTCGCGCAATCGACAATCCGTCGCTCCATCGCTTCGCTGTGTTCACGGCGATTTCCACGATGGTTCTTATCGGGATTGGTGGTTTGGTGACGAGTCATGAAGCGGGGATGTCTGTTCCCGACTGGCCGACGAGTTATGGCTACAACATGTTCGCGCTCCCATTCAAATTCTGGACGGGTGGCGCATTTCACGAACATACCCATCGGCTCGTAGCTTCGACGGTTGGTTTGTTGACCGCAATCCTGGCGCTCTGGCTCTGGGCGCGTGAAACCACCGGAAAAGTCCGGCGAAATGGAATTCTTCTAATCATTGGAGTTTTACTCCTGGTCGGCGGAATGATGGGCGTGAGAAAAACCCCAGTGTTTCTGTCCATCGCTTTCGCCAGCTTTTTGGGAATCATGCTCGGAATATTCAAAATCAAACAAACCTCCAACTTACGTTGGTTTGGGATTGTCGCGCTCTCGGCGGTGGTGCTGCAAGGCATTCTTGGAGGATTGCGCGTAGTCTTGTTCAAAGACGAACTTGGAATTTTTCACGCCACGCTGGCTCAGGCGTTTTTAGTTCTGATTAGCGCTATTGCCCTTTCCACGAGCGGCTGGTGGCAACGATTTATAAATTCTGAACAAACCAATTTGCCGAGTAGCAGTTTGCGCTGGCTCGCATCGGCAACAACCATTCTCATTTTCGTTCAACTCATTCTTGGCGCAACCATGCGACATCAACACGCCGGTTTGGCGATTCCAGATTTTCCACTGGCTTACGGAAAAATGTGGCCGCCGATCGATGCCACTTCAATTCAGGCGTTCAACCAGACGCGCCATGAAGTGACTGATCCCAATCCGATTACCGCCTCTCACATTGTGATTCACATGTTGCATCGCATTACCGCATTTTTAATTTTATTCAGTGTCGGATTTCTCGCCTTTAAATTTCGCAAGGAAATGGGAACCAAAAACAAACTGGCGCGACTTTCGTTGATCTGGCTCGGAATGATTTTCGCCCAACTCGTATTAGGAATTGTCACCGTTTTGAAAAATAAACCAGCGGACATCGCGACCGCTCATGTTGTTCTGGGCGCAGCGAGTTTAGTGATGGGCACAACCATCGCGTTGATCGCTCGAAAAATTTCCGTTGAAGGAGAAAAACGAATCCGGCATGTTGTCGCCGCATCGTCGGTCAAACCTGCCTCTGGTTCCAAAGCTGCGTTGACCACCACGTAAATGAAAGCAACCGCACAACCATTGATTGAGCCGCTGGCGATAGACAAAACTGGCTTCGCCGTTTTTTCTGAACTCATCAAGATGCGTTTGACCAGTCTCGTGTTGCTGACGACTGCGGTTGGATTTTACATCGGCGTGCGCGGCCCGATGAGCTGGGCACTTTTATTTCACACGCTTTTGGGAACTGCATTTGTTGCGAGCGGCGCGGCGGCGCTCAATCAACTTATCGAACGCGAACACGATGCGAAAATGCGGCGCACCGAAGATCGCCCCTTGCCGTCGGGCAGACTTCAGCCGGAAATGGTTCTTCTTTTTGGAGGAATGATTTCGAGCGTCGGCCTCGGATATCTGGCGTGGAAAGTCAATCTTCTGACGAGCATTCTCGGAATCGTCACGCTGCTCAGCTACCTCTTTGTTTACACGCCTCTGAAACGAATCACTTCTTTGAACACGGTGATTGGCGCAATTCCCGGCGCATTGCCGCCGCTGATGGGTTGGACCGCAGCGCGCGGCGAAATCAACGCAGAAGGCTGGTCTCTCTTCGCGATTTTATTTTTCTGGCAGCTTCCGCACTTTCTCGCAATCGCCTGGATGTATCGTGAAGATTATGCCCGCGGCGGTTTTGTGATGTTGCCTGTGATTGATCCAGACGGAATTCGCACGGGCAAACAAGCGATCAGTCACACGCTGGGATTGATGTCCGTCAGTTTGTTTCCCGTGGTTCTCGGTTTGGCCGGTTGGTATTATTGCGCCGGAGCAATTTTATTTGGCGCACTCTTTTTGGTGGCGGCAATTCGATTTTCAAACCGGCTGACGATGTCGTCGGCGCGGCAACTTTTCTTTGCATCAATTATTTATTTACCGTTGTTACTTGGTCTAATGGTGTTCGATAAAATAAAAAATTTGAACTTGAACTGATTCTGCCGTTGACACTGAAAGACGCGCAAAGTTAACTATCGCCCTTTAAAATTGGGTTGAAGATATTTCGGTTTTCGGCGGCGAAAAAATAAAAAGCCATGCAGCATACAAAACACGATTCACATCACGATCACGCGCACCATGAGCCAGGTTTTTGGGGAAAATACGTTTTCTCCACCGACCATAAAGTCATCGGCATTCAATACGCCATCACCGCGCTGGTTTTTTTGTTCTTCGGTTTTTCTTTGATGATGTTGATGCGTTGGCAGCTTGCTTATCCCGGAAAAGCAATTCCCATCGTCGGCTCTCTCCTGCACAATATGCTCGGCGATGCCGCCCCCGGCACTGTCGATGCGACCGGAAAAATTATCGGTTATACAATGTCTGCCGATTTGTATAACGCCTTCGGTGCCATGCACGGAACAATCATGGTGTTTCTCGGCATCGTCCCGCTGGCGTTCGCGGCCTTTGGAAATTTCGTTGTGCCATTGCAAATCGGCGCGTGCGACATGGCTTTTCCTCGCGTCAACATGGCGAGCTACCAATCGTTCGT
>JBKJOA010000249.1:0-4940 GCA_046593365.1 Limisphaerales bacterium | reverse complement strand
TTGATTCACCACACGAAGGAGGGCGGCAGATGTTCCTGATCGACTTGAAGAATTTGATTGGCTGAAGGAGTTGAAACTAACACCGACAACACCCCATCGCTGGCAGACTTTACAACTGCATCAAACTGGCGACTGGACTTGGAAATTTTCGTAAACGCCGGGCAAATCGTCCGAGCCACCGCATGATCCCTTTAATTTTTCGGGTTTCCCATAACGACCCAATGAGTCGAATGGGAACTTCTCACCACGTCTTCTGAATAACCATGTTCGAATGGGGAAGGCGGAACGTCATGGTTCGTTCTTTTTGGTAAATCCCAACGTAGCCGCGCTTTTTCATTTCTTCAGCGGAACCCGCCGCGCAGGCGCTAGGCTCACCGATCAAAAATTTCTGCCGTAAACTTTTCCCGTCCGGCCCAATTAAGTTCAGACAACCGGCTAGGCGATTTCCGACAAAGTTGGCTTCGGAGCAAGTGGATTCATTGGCTTTCATAAAGTTGTTTATTTTTTTACGTGTCGTGTTTGTTTCTAATTGCGAGTTGAGATTAGTCATATGAAAAAAGTTAACAATCGGGTAACGCCCCACAAATTAAGGTCAGGGTGAAACCTGAAATTTCTTAGTGGATTTTGCATGCAAAACAGCGAGACACAACTGAGTAGAAGTAACATTTCCCTTGAGCGGGCACCGGCCCTCAACCTTTTTTGGTCAAGATTCAACAACCACCCAAAAAACGGTTACTCCGCCAGAACCTCGGTAATCATTTTCAGCAACTCTTCAGAAGTAAACGGTTTGGAAAGAGTGCGTTGAATCCCGAGCAACTCCGCCAACGCCATGTTGCTATCAGTTTTCTTTTGGAACCCGCCGGAAATCCCGATGAACTTTGCTTTTGGAAAATCACGCTGCAATTCCTGAATCGTCTCCAGCCCCCCCTTTTTCGGCAGGATAATATCGACTATCACCAGGTCCGCCGGTGATTCCTTGTAAAGTCGCAGGCCCATTTCTCCGGCGTCCGCCTCGACAAATTCATGGCCCGCGCGGGTCAGCGTTATTTCCAACATTTGCCGCAACTGCGCATTGTCATCGATTACCAGGATTCGAGCCATGCTCAATTGTAGCCGTTCGTCGCCCGCAGGTTAAGGAAAATCTCCAATGCCGCGAAGAAACTTGCGGGCTTGCAGCTTGCAATTGGCCGTTTTCGCCAAGAAATTACCTCCATTACGGGAACAACATGAGCGTCTCTTCGGATCAAAAATTAACTTCCGCGCCTTGCCTCGTGCATTCCGTGGCAGTGGCCTTGGCTGATGAACCCGCCCTGGAAGCGGTAACCATCGAAGACTCGGGCGATTCCGTTTCCATCGCAACGTTGGGAAAATTGAAGGACCCGAACCTGGAAAAGCGCGTGGCCGAAATGGTTCGCCATGCACGAGAAACTTCCGCCTCAACCGATTGTGGCTTGCTCCAGGGAAAACCCGACTGCTTCGGCTGCACAACTCCCGTCGATCCACTTGAGCGAGGAAAAATCACCATCCAACGCGAAGCCGATAAAACCACCATCGCGCGCGTCACCTGCCCGACCGCGCCGAGCTTTTGGCGTTGGCGAAAAATTTCATGGCCGAAACTGGGGCCGCGCGAAATGGAGATTCCCGAGGATGACCACCCGCTTGACGAATGGAAATGGCAATTGCTCGCCGCAATTGTCTGCGGGGTGTTCGGATTGGCTGCGGTGCTCGTCGGCAAAAATAATTTGGGCCTTGCGCTGTTTGCCGTCTCCTACATTGCGGGAGCATGGTTCGCCGCTGTGGAAGTGTTCGAGCTGTTGCAAAAACAAAAGCTGGATGTGCATTTCCTGATGCTCGCGGTCGCCGGTGGGAGCGCCAGCATCGGAGCATTAGGCGAAGGCGCGACGCTGTTGTTTTTGTTTTCGGTGTCCGGCGCGCTGGAACATTATGCCATGGGCCGGACGCAGCGTGAAATCCGCTCGCTCTTCAAATCCGCTCCGAAAGTTGCGATTCTCCTCGATGAACAAGGACACGAACGCGAAATTGCGGTGGAACAATTGCGGCCCGGCATGCGTCTGCTCATCAAACCGGATACCCAATTTGCGGTGGATGGAGAAATTGTCCGTGGCAAAACGGCGAGCGACGAATCCAATCTAACCGGCGAAAGCACGCCGGTCGAAAAAAGCGTGGGCGACACCGTTCTCGCCGGAACGCTGAATCTTTCCGGTGTGGTTGAAGTGGCCGTGTTACGCGCGGCGAGTGAAAGCGCTCTGCAAAAAATCATTCATCTCATCAAAGAAGCGCAGCATCTCAAGGCACCCGCCCAAAGGTTCACCGATAAATTTGGGACGCATTACACTTATGGGATTTTAACCCTCTCGCTGGTCATGTTTTTCGTTTGGTGGCTTGGTTTTGGCCTGCCCCCCTTTGCCGGCCACGGCTCCGGGCAAAGTGCATTTTATCGCGCCATGACGTTGCTGGTCGTCGCCTCCCCTTGCGCGCTGGTTCTCTCGATTCCTTCCGCAGTTCTGGCTGCAATTGCCTGGAGCGCCCGGCGTGGGATTTTATTTCGAGGCGGAGCCGCCGTGGAAAAACTGGCGGAAATCAAAGTGGTCGCTCTCGATAAAACAGGCACCCTCACCACCGGAGAACTCAGGGTCGATCAGATCGAAACGTTTCCACCCGGACGCGAGGCCGAATTGGCGCAACTGGCCTATTCACTCGAACGCTTTTCCAAACATCCATTGGCCCGCGCAATTACTCGTTATGGCAAACAACACGAAATCGAAGCACTGGAACTGGATCGTTTGGAATCGGTTCCCGGTCACGGTTTGCGCGCACAGCACCTTGGAAAGCTGGTTTCCCTCGGGCGCCGCGAGTGGCTCGCCGAAAATATTTTGGCGGAATATTCAGACATGAATCAGGAAAACGATCTCGCCCAGTCCGAAGTGTGGCTTGCGTCCGATGATTTGGTGGGAAGGATTCTGCTGCGCGACGATATTCGCCCGCAAGCCAAGGAGGTCATCGCGAAGATTCGCGCCGCAGGATTAAAGTGCGTCGTGCTGACCGGCGACCGCAAAGCGACAGCGGAAAATCTCAAAGCTAAACTGCAACTGGACGACGTGCGCGGTGAACTGAAGCCGGAACAAAAAGTTGAAGTCATTCGCTCCTTCACGGAGAACCATGAACCCGTCGCGATGATCGGCGATGGAGTCAACGACGCGCCGAGCCTCGCCGCCGCGCATGTGGGAGTGGCGATGGGCGCGCGCGGCTCCGATGCCGCCCTCGAACAAGCCGAAGTGGTGTTGATGCACGATCGCTTGGAAAACTTTTGGGCGGCCTACCAGCTTAGCCAAAAGGCCCGCAAAATTATTCGCCAGAACCTGTTCATTTCCCTTGGGACAGTGGCGGTGCTGGTCAGCTTCGCTTTGTTCGGTGCGATTCCTTTGACGGTTGGTGTCATTGGACACGAGGGAAGCACCGTCCTCGTAGTGATGAACAGTTTGAGGCTTCTTTTCCGACGGGATTAATTTCGGTTTAGCCAACGGCAATCATTGAATGCCAAAGGCGCGTGCCAGCACGACCATGGAAAACGAGGTGGCAAATTGCAGGGCCAATCGAACTTGTGGAATCTGGATGACCACGATGACGAAAAGAAATCCGTATTGGCAGAGTTTCAGGTAGGTTTCCTCGCTCATACCGATGAAATAGCGCGCAACATGCGATCCGTCCAATGGCGGGATCGGGATCAGATTGAAAAAGCATAGAAAAAAATTCAATTGCGCCAGCCGAAATCCCAAATCGACCACGCTGGTTGACCCAAACGTCATACCGGCACGCGCCAAAGCCATGGCGAGGACCGCGAGAACGATATTCATTGCTGGACCGGCCAGCGCGATCAATACCCAATCAAACCCGCGATTGCTCAAGTTGGCTGAATTCACCGGAACCGGTTTTCCCCAGCCAATGATGAAACGGGTCAACCCAGAGGAACCGCTCGCCGTGAGAAAAACCGCCAACAACGGCAACACCACCGTGCCCAAAACTTCCATGTGCGCTAAAGGATTGAGGGTTATGCGACCGAGCAGACGAGCGGTGTCATCGCCTCGCTTCCAGGACATCCACGCGTGGCCGAACTCGTGGAAAGTGATCAAAATCACCAGGCAGAAATAATTAATGAGTCCATCCAATAACAGGCGTTCGTCCACAATGAGCGAAAGTAACAAATTGCCACGCAGCGCAAAGAGGAAAATGCCCATGCCCACCTCGCGCGTTGACTCAAAGTAAAAGACACCGGGGGAGGAGTTTTGCCTGTGGGCGAAACCATTCGTTGACTCATTAAAGGAGGACACCCCGGAAAATGGGGTGATGAGTCTGGAATCCAAGCGCGACTATTTGAGGCAGATCCGTTCCCGCTATCATCGGGCGGGGCGGGTTTATAAAAGTAAAATTCTCGATGAGTATTGTGCGGTTTGCGGTTGTCCAACCCAAACGTTGGATCGTCGAACGTTCTTTTGCCTGGCTGACCCACGCTCATCGTCTGGTCAAGGATTACGAAACCAAAACCGAAAACAGCACCGCCTTTATTCTTATCGCCGCCTCAAGACTCATGCTCCGCAGACTCGCTTCGAGTTTTTAGACAGTCTTTAAGCTTATTTTTTGGAACCATTTGAAGGCTTTTAAAACGCTCGTAAAAGTCCAGTTTTGAACAGGCCGCATGGCTTTGCACTGTTGGTTTACACACACGTTTTCATACCGGAAACTATTCAAAGCGAATATTTGGGTGGCACTTTTACAATTTGCAGGTGCAGCTTCAAAACTTCCCGTTCGGTTCAGCGGTATTCTCCTGAGTTTATCTTTGCCATTGGGATACTTCGAAATACTATTATGCGTAAGTTCGCCCTCTGAAAAATCACAACTCATGCTCATGCACTGGATCGCAT
>JBKJOA010000041.1:0-4527 GCA_046593365.1 Limisphaerales bacterium | reverse complement strand
CACAGTTACAGCAAATCGAAGGTCAACCTTGCCGCCAGCATCCTGTTCTTCATCCTCAGCAAATGCGGCGGTGAACTCGTGCCGACACCATCATCAATACCTGTTTAGCAATCCCGAGAAACGGCACGATGCCGCGCGCCGCGCCCGTGTTGCCGCTGCGCAGCCAGCCGTGCAAAACAAACTGCGCCTCCGCCAGCACCGCGAAGCAGGGGATGATGACTGTTGCGCCCTTGGCGCCGGGGATTGAACCCCTTGCGCGCGCCCTCCTGTTTTCCCTCGCGGCAGAACACCGTCGAATCCAGATCCAGCGAGAAGCCGTTGGCCGGACAGCGGAGCAGGCACAACAGCCAGCGCCAGAGCGGCCGCCAGAACGACTCGATGTCCGCCTGGGAGAAACGGAGGAAGAAATTGCGGATCGTGTCATCGCTGGGAAAACGCGGCAGGCCCAGCAGGGCATGGAGCACGCGGTCGGCGCGCAGCCATTCGGAGTGAGCGAAGCGGCTCGCGCCCACGACCACGGACATCAGAAACGCGGTCAGCGAGTGCGCCAGCGGGATGGCGTTGTTGGAAGTGGGTTGGGCAAAGGGCAGATGCGTTTGCACCTGCTGGGCGAACCCGATCTGGCCGAGGAAGGAGATGAAACTGGCCAGGCCGCCGAAGGGGGAAATGGCCTTGGGCGTCTCATCCAGAACAAGCTTGGCCTCGCCGAAGAGCGGGGTAATTTCAGTGCGGGTCGTTTTGTGCAGGGCCGGCTCGGGTTGTTTAAGCATCAATCCCTCTGCCATCAACCCTTCCCGCATGACGACCCTTTTTCTATCTCGGAGTTCGGGCTTAGAAGTCTTTTGTAACCACGCGGTGGAAAGCGCCCACCTGGCAGGCGTGTCGGTTTGAGATAATCTCGGCAGCTTTTGCCCTCTGTTCTCAAGCGCGCACGCCCGAAAATTCCGCATCCGCCAGACCGGGAAGTTCACCTGTGCTGTCGGCAAATTTTTCCACGGGCGCGCCGACGCGGGAGAGCATGGAGCGGTAGAGATTGCAGAGCGGCGTTCCTTTTTCGTAAACGAGATGCCGTCCGGTCGCGATGGTTCCGCCGCCCCGGCCCGCAAGGACGATGGGAAGATTTTTCGGATTGTGCGCATTGCCGTCTCTCATGCCTGCGCCAAGCAAGAGCATCGAGTTGTCCAGCAACGTGCTTTCGCCTTCACGGATGGATTTCATTTTTTCGAGCATGTAAGCGAATTGCGCGAGGTGCCAGGTGTTGATCCGTTTGTATTGCTCCAATTTCTCCGCCTTGTTTTCATGATGGGAAATTTCATGGTGTCCGCCATTGACTCCTTCCACGAAAGAAAAGTTTTTTCCGCTGACGGCGTTGCCGAACATGAAGGTGCTGACGCGGGTTGAATCGCTCCAGAAAGCCAGCACCATCAAATCAAGCATCAGACGGACGTGTTCGGTGTGGTTGCCCTGGCGCGCGCTGACCTTGGCCGGGTCGGCGTAGTAATCCTTGATGCGTCCGCCGAGGCGGTCGATTTCTTGCATCACGAGCGAATCAGTGCTGGATTCCTCCGCTTTTCGCTTTGACTCGAACTCGATTCTTTTTTCCACGGCTCGGACCGATTCCAAATATTCAGCCAGCTTGAGTTGGTCTGCTTTGCCGACTTTGCGCTGAAGTCGCGCGGCGTCCGCGAGCACAAGATCGAGAACGCTCCGGTTGTTCGCCGCGTTCGCGCCGTGATTTCCGCTGTTGGAACGAAACAGACGATCGAAGGCCAGTTGCGGATTAATTTCTTTGGCGAGCGGCGTGGTGGGCGTGTTCCAGGAAATGTGCCCGCCGTAAATCGTGGTGAAACCGACGTTGGTATCAACGAATGTGTTGGTCGGTTCGATGCCGAGTTCAAGCGAGGGCAGCGGCGTGAGATTACCGATTTTTCGCGCGGCCATTTGATCCATCGAAATGCCGCCGCTGCAAATGGAGCTGCCGGTCGTGCGCGTGATGGTCGTGCCGGTGAGAAAACCGCCGGTCTTAACGTAATGCCCGTCACCTGTGTCAGTCGAGGCGTTCCATAACTCTGAGAGGACCAGAATGTCATCCTTCACGTTGGCCAGCGGTTCGAGGATCGGTGAAAGCTGGAAGTCGCGGCCAGTGCCGACGGGTGCCCAATGATGCGGGTTGACTCCGTTCGGCATGTAAAGCATCGCCATGCGGACGGGATATTTTGACTGCGCCTGCGCCGGGCCGCACAGCGCCTTGAGTGGCGCCATCGCTTCGAGCAGCGGAAGGCCCATCATCGCGCCTACGCCTTTCAGCATGGTACGCCGTGAAATTTTCCAGGAATTTTTGCTCATGGTTTGGTTTCAGTTTGGCTGCCGCGCCGGTATTGGAACGGATAACTTTTAGCGATTTCCAGAATCAACGTCGAGCTAAGATAATCGTCTTTGGCCAAAGCCGCCATGATCTGTTTGACTGCTGGCCGATCGCGAAATTCCAACCCGCGCCCCAGCGCATAGGCCAGCATTCGTTCCGTCACATTTCGGATGAACGTTTCTTTTTTTGACAACAAAATCTTTTTCAACTCCGCCGGCCCTTGAAACTTCTCGCCCGTGGTGAGCACGCCGGTGGCATCAACCGGCTCTCCGCCCAGTTCGGTCCGCCATCGGCCAATCGCGTCGAAATTCTCCAGACCAAAACCGAGTGGGTCCATGCGTTGATGACAAGAGATGCATTCCGCTTTGGAACGATGCTTTTCGAGTTGCTGCCGTAAAGTCAGTCCCTCTTTCGATTTGTCGTCCGGCGGCAAACTGGGCACCAGTGGTGGCGGCGGCGGCGGCGGCGTGCCGAGAATTTCGTCGAGCACCCATCTTCCCCGCAACACAGGGCTGGTGCGCAGCGGATACGAAGTCAGCGTCAAGACCCCGGCCATGGCGAGCACGCCACCACGATTGGCGTCGTTGAGCGACACCCGCTGCATTTTGTTTCCAACCACGCCGGTGATGCCGTAATGCTTCGCCAAATCCTCGTTGGCAAAAGTGTAATCGGCGTCGAGCAATTTCAGCAGGCTAGTGTCCTCGCGCAGCAGCGACAGGAAAAATTCCGACGGCTCCGTTTGCATCGCTTTGCGCAAGGCTGGCGTGTAGCTCGGAAAGCGGTTGGGGTCGGGCTGGACAGTTGTTTCCAATCGCCGCACTCCCAGCCATTGGCCGGTGAAATTTTCCGCGAGCGAACCAGCCTTGGCATCTTGCAACATGCGGCGCACTTGCGCCTCGAGGATTTTCGGTTGCCGCAGTCGTTTCTCTCCGGCCAGTTTGAACAATTTCTCGTCCGGCATGGACGACCAGAGAAAATAGGAAAGCCGCGTGGCCAGTTCGTAATCCTTCAGCGGATAAGGTTCCTCAGAGCCTGGCTCCATCTCGACGCGAAAGAGAAAATTCGGCGAAACCAAAACGGCTTTGATCGCCATTTTAAGAGCGTCCTCATAAATCGCGCCAGTTTGTTCGCTTCGCTCAAAGAGCGCCACCAACGGATCAATGTCCTCTCGCGATACCGGCCTGCGGAAAGCGCGCGGCAGAAATATTTCCAAATTTTTTCGAGCGGCAGAACGATCGCTCGTGAAAACTCCAGGCCGGAAAGGGAAAAGTGTCTTCAGGTTCGCCAGCGCTATAATTTCATCCGCCGCAGTCAGATATTTTTCCATGAGAATTGGCGGGATGAAAAGGGTGTCCGCGTTGTTGTCGAATCCACCCCCGCCTCCGCCGTCCGCCGGAAATTTGTCCGCGGGGCTTGTGTCCACGCCCAGCAAATCGCGGATGGTGTTGTTGTATTCCAGCCGGTTCAACCGATGAATCACTTTGCGACCGGGATCGCGCGCGATTTGACTCGCATCCAGATTATCGAGTGTTTGCTCAATCCACTGGACGACCCGTTCTCGCTCGTCGAACGAAGGCTGTGGCTTTCCTTTTGGAGGCATGATGCGCTCGCGCAATTGGCTCATCACTTTGAGCCAGAGATCGGGATCGCGTTGCATGGAAGCGCCGTCGGTGAAAAGGCTGAGATTGACATCAGCCTTCGCTTTTTTAGGGCCGTGACAGTTGAAGCAGTGTTTCTCGAGGACGGGGCGAATGTCGCCCTCGAAAGTCGTTTCCGCCGCGTGGCCGAGACCGAGTGCGGCGAAAACAAAAACTAAAATGTACCGGTGTAACTTCACAATTTTACCGGAGTAAATGATACCTGCAAAACTGATGGTGGGCGATTTGTTTCTATTCTCATTCAATCAAGGTGCGGAGCAGGGGGTCGCTGGAGTGCAGAATTTATTCCGCTTCGGCTTGATCGCCAACCAGAATTATTTCGCACCAATCTTTTAATCGCACGGAAGCGGACTGAACGTCCGCGCTCCTTTGCCTCAATGATATTCCTGCACCGTCTTCACCGCGTAACCATTTTTCTTGAGCGCGGCGATGCCGAGCGCGGCGGCTTTTGCGCCACTCAGCGTGGTCATGATCGGCGTGTTGGTATAAACGGCGGTTGTGCGA
>JBKJOA010000024.1:0-3168 GCA_046593365.1 Limisphaerales bacterium | reverse complement strand
GCAATTCCTTCTCCGTCGAGTTTGGTTGTTTCGATTTCCTTGGTGGGAACTTCGCCGATGATTTCGTTGAACGTGGTTTCAGAAATACCTTCGAGATTTCCACCGAACAGGATTTCACTGGCTCGCATCGCTTCGTGCGTTGCATTTTCGCCGTGAATTAAATCCGTTACAGCTTTCGCCAAAGCTTTGTGGACAACGCGCGCGCCGGGATTTTCGTTGTGTGCTTTTTCCAACGTCTCAATTTCTTCGCGACTCAGGAACGTAAAATATTTCAGGTAACGAATGACATCGCGGTCATCGGTGTTGATCCAAAATTGGTAAAACTTGTAAACGCTCGTGCGCTTCGCATCCAACCAGATTGCGCCCGCCTCGGTTTTGCCAAATTTCGTTCCGTCGGCATTCGTGATGAGTGGGAGCGTCAGGCCGTAAACGGCTTTGCTGAGTTTCTTGCGCGTGAGTTCAATGCCGGCGGTGATGTTGCCCCATTGATCGCTGCCGCCGATTTGCAGTTCGCAATTGGCATCGCGATTGAGCACGTAAAAATCAAACGCCTGCAAAAGCATGTAGCTAAATTCGGTGTAGCTGATGCCGACTTCGCGATCTTCCATGCGGGCGCGCACGCTTTCCTTGGCGACCATTTGATTGACGGAAAAATGCTTTCCAATATCGCGCAGGAAATCCAGGAACGAAATGCCCGCCGTCCAACTCGCGTTATCGAGCAGGCGCGCTGAATTCGTTTTGGTTTCAAAATCGAGCAGTCGCTTCAACTGCTCTTTTACGCTCGCAATATTTCGGTCGAGAATTTCTTTGGTGAGCAATTGGCGCTCAGCCGTTTTCCCACTCGGATCGCCGATGGAACCCGTCGCGCCGCCCGCAACCGCGATGGGGTGGTGGCCAAAATTCTGGAAACGACGCAGCGCAATGAGCGGAACCAAATTTCCGACGTGCAACGAATCAGCGGTGGGATCGAAACCGCAATAAAGTGTGATCGGATTGGCGAGTCGCTTGGTTAATTCTGTTTTATCCGTGCAATCGGCGATCAAGCCGCGCCATTCCAATTCGTCGTAAATGTTCATGAACGTGGGAAAGTTAGCCCTCAACAGAATCGGCTCAAGGAAATTTCAAAAGGCCACGCCCAAAACCAGTCGTATCTCATCGAGGACATTACCAAACGCAAGTTCGACGTTTGCCAGCGCCGCTCCGCGCAGGTGCAGGGGCACTCCACCCCCATTCCCCACTGCTCCAAAGCTTGACCGGAAAAAGGTTTGATGTCCTATTGATGCCAATGAATCCACGCACATGAACTCTACCCTTGCACCTGAAAAAACCTCCGGAGAATCGAACCAAACACCCTTCGCGGCGCGCATCATTCGCGACAAAGAACCGGAGAATCTGGAGTTCCCATTTTCCTCATTGAACAGCGCGATTACTCCCACCGAACAGTTTTTCATTCGCAGCCATTTTCCCGTGCCGAAACTGAATCCGCAAACCTATCGACTCAAAGTGGACGGACACATTGAGCGACCGCTGGAGATTACTTACGACGAGTTGCTGAAGATGCCTTCCACCCAGGTGACCATGACCCTGGAATGCGCGGGCAACAGCCGCATCTTTCTTTCACCCAAAGTTAGCGGCTTGCAATGGGAACTCGGTGCGGTCAGCAACGCCGAATGGGTTGGCGTGTCGCTCTCCGAAGTGTTGAATCGCGTGGGCGTCAAACCCGGCACAGTCGAAATTATTTTAGAAGGCGCGGACAGCGGCGAAATAAAAAAAGAACCCACCTCGCCAGGGAAAATTACTTACGCCCGCAGTATTCCGCTGGCCAAGGCGTTCGAAAAAGAAGTGCTGCTCGCTTACCAGATGAACGGCGAACCGCTGCCAGCTTCGCACGGTTTTCCGGTACGTGCGATTGTCCCCGGCTGGTATGGAATGGCTTCGGTGAAATGGCTCAATCGCATATCTGTCAGCAACGTTCCCTTTCGCGGTTATTGGCAGACGCTTGATTACACTTACTGGGAAACGCGCAACGGACTGCCGATCGAACTATTGCCGGTGAGCGAAATTGAAGTGAAAGCGGAAATCGCGCGACCCGGATTGCACGAGGTTTTGCCCGCCAATTCGGTTTACCGGATGCACGGAGCCGCCTGGACCGGCGAATCGGAAATTGCCAAAGTTGAGGTCAGCACCGATGGAGGAAAAACCTGGAGCGCAACGCAATTGCTCGGCGCTTCCGTCAAATACGCCTGGCGTCTTTGGGAATTTCACTGGCGCACTCCGACCGAACCTGGGCGCTACACCATCATGGCTCGCGCAACGGATGCGCGCGGACGCACTCAGCCAATGGAACGGGACGCGCATCGCGGCGGATACGTCATCACCCATGTGCAACCGATTCTGGTCGAGGTGCGGAAAATGCAAGGCTCCGCATCATCCGAAAGCTACCATATTTGAGCTAAGCGTTGGAGTCGGTCGCAGCGCGCAAACGCCCGCCTGTTTCCAGTGGTGTTGCATTGAGCGGTGATTTTCAGGAGCGAAAGGAGAGGAGAAATTGCAGCCTATCTAGCGAGGATGTTCACCACGTAAAAAAAGAACGCAGACAATGCCAGCGTGGATCTAAAAAAAATCGAGGGAGACCAATCCAGCGCGGCTAGTCTGGCCCGGACCAAATCGAAGAAATGCTAAAATTCAACGTCCAGATTTAGACCCTTAGCGAGCCACGGAATGCCCTGGCGCTATAGTAAGACTGCGCACCGTTGTGACCCACGAAGACGCGGCCATAGCGGCGATCACAATAGAGCGCGCCGCCGAGTTCTCTAATATCAGTAGGTGTTTTGACCCAGATCGACGTCTTCGTATCGAAATTCCCAAGTTTTTGCAGCTCTTGATATTGCTCTTCCGTCAAAAGCTCAATGCCCATGGCCGCTGCCATATCCATAGCGTTATTTTTTGGTTTATGTTCTTTCCTTGAATCCAGCCCTTCAAGGTCGTAGCAAACACTGGTGCGGCCTTTCGGACTTTCCGCTGAACAATCATAAAAGATGTATTCGCCCGTTTTTTTATCATGACCCACCACATCCGGTCCACCGCCGGTTTTTTCCATCTCATTGAGTGACCACAGTTTTTCGGCATTAGCTTTCAGCTTTGCTTTTCCTTTAGCCCATTCAAGAC
>JBKJOA010000507.1:0-13565 GCA_046593365.1 Limisphaerales bacterium | reverse complement strand
TCGTGACAACCTTTGCTGCGCGGCGAATCAATTCTCCCCGGCACCGCGAAAACCTGCCGCCCATATTCCACTGCCATATTCGCCGTGATCAACGCGCCACTTGTGAGATTCGCCTCGACCACCACCGTGCCCATCGTCATTCCAGCAACGATGCGGTTGCGAATGGGAAACGATTGTTTGTCCGCTTTGCGATTGAACGGAAATTGCGTAATGACCGCGCCACTCTCTGAAATACGTTGGAACAATTCCGCGTTTTCCGTGGGAAAAATAATATTGATCCCAGTCCCAAGCACCGCAACCGTCCGCCCTTTTGCGCTCAATACGCCTTGATGCGCGGCGGTATCGATGCCCCGCGCGCCGCCACTTACGACCGTGACGCCGATATAAGCGAGCTGATACGCGAGCTTGCGGGCGACTTCGATTCCGTAGTGAGTCGTCAGGCGCGAGCCGACCATCGCAACGGCGTTTTTATCTTTTGCGGACAATTCGCCTTTGACGTAAAGCACGATGGGTGGATCATAAATCTGCTTGAGCAATTCGGGATAATTTTCGTCGTCTTGAGTGAGAATATAGCAACCGTAATCCTGAATGCGCTTCAACTCGCCCTTCAAGTCCGCCGATTTTTCCCAATTCGAAATTGATTCGGCAACTTCCTCACCAATTCCTCGAACTTGCAGAAGCTGCGATCTGGTTGCGCCTAGAATGGCGGGAGCTTCGCCGAAATGTTCGAGCAATTGCCGGACGCGAACCGGCCCGACATGCTCAAGCAGGTTGAGCGCGACGTGTGCTTCCTTGGAATCCATGCGAGAGGGATATTGATTTTTTAACGTAGCGACAAGCTTTAGGTTGCGGGCGCGTTGTGAGACACATTCCTCTTGCTGGCTGGATCCAGCAGTTTTCCGCCTCGATAAAAAAGATAAAATGCCGCCATTTGCATCACATGAAACAAATCGTTGTGATTGAAATTTTCGTGGAGATAAAACCTTTTCATTTGAATCACTCCACCCGCCAAGCCAATCAAAACCCCGCCAACGATCCAAACAGCGCTTTTCCCACGACGACTCAGGCCGGCATAAATCTGCAAGAGAAGGATCACAATCATCGCTGACGCATAATCGTAAACAACAAAGCGAAATTCAGAATGACCAATCATCCAGATGGCAAAGGCTAAAAATTTCAGAGCAACGACGCCAAGCGCCCAGGGACGCCACGAACGTTTCATGCAGATGAGAATAATGGCGGACAGCATAAAGAAACTCGCGAAGCCAACGGAATAAACACTCAGCTTCCATAAGACCACGGCGAGCACCTCGCCCAGATGGTGCCTAAATCCGTGAAAAGTTCCGCCCCACAATGAAGCGCTTGCCGTCGCCAAAAAGCCCAATCCCCATAACAATTTGGAGGTTTGTCTATTCTGTTGACCGACGCGAAAGAGGCGGATGCCCCAAAGCAATGTCAGCAACGCCAGCGCATAGTCCGTGAACAGTGTTGTCGGCTCGGAAATTTTCATGCGCACTCGGCGACGCAGACATATTCGCCTTTGGCCAGTGGACAATTTTGCAAGTTCGACAAGTAACGATCGAGGAAAGTTTTCCCGGTGGCGATTTCGCGCAACTTTAATCCGTTTGCATTCAAAAAGTCCGCCAGATTGTCCGGAGGAATCCCCCAGCAAAAAGGCTCATTTTTTAAGCGCAGCCAAAGGTTCACAATCGGGCTGGCGTTATGAAACTGAAGACTTCCGTTTTTGGTGGGTTCCATGACAGTGAAAGCGAAACGACAGTGGGCGCGAAACATTTGATGCATGCTTTCAAACAGCGCGGCCACCTTTGGTGGGGTCAAATACATCAAGATTCCTTCGGCAATGAACAGCGTATCAGCGGCGGATTTGACGCCAGGATTTTGATAAAAAATTTCTTCCAAAGTTTGTCGCGAGAAATCCGCAGGAAGAAAGACAAGGTTTTCAAACTGTAGTCTGCGACGGGAAAGTGCGGCTTGTTTCGCGCGTTGGGTCATGGGATGGTCGATTTCTACAAAGCGAACGTTGGGATGCTCGCGACAAAGCCGCAACGCCAAAGTATCGAATCCAGCGCCCAGCACAACGACCTGTTGGAATTTTTCCCGCAAAGACGACCGGGTAATTTCTTCCAGATAAAGTTTTCGCAAAAGGTAATGAAGCAAAATTCCGGGAAGCAAGATGCGCTCAAGTCCCTGGAGCAGTGAGCGAAACCACAGTTTATCAACCCGATTTAAGAACCAGCGATCAGTGAAGGAATCTGTTTCTTCCACGAACCATTTACTCATTTCGCCGACTTGCTGCGGGACTAAATTTTTGAACGTTCCATCATAGGAAAGAAAAACCATGCTCTTGGCAATCAACCGAGCCGTCGCGCTGGCTTGATTTTCTTTCATGCACTCACCGTCCGAAGAACATCCGTCGATAATGACGATACCAATCGCTTTGAAACTGTTCTTCAGGGTCGTACTTGATTTTTAATCTCATGAATTCTGGAAATTGCGGATAGCACGCCAGCACTTGTTCGCGAGTCGCGTATTTGTGGTAGGTGAGGTAATAACTGCCGCCACGGCGAATAGCCATATCGATCAAGTGTCGAAACGCCTCGGCGGAATGACGCAAACCTTCGGGCGAGTGTTCGGTGTGAATATTGAAAATGATGCAGGCATACGGTTGCTTAGCCCAGGCCAGAAAACTTTCGTTATCTTGTTCAATCAAACGAATCGTTCCGTAAATGATTTCCACATGGTGTTTTCGAAAATCTTCCCGCGCTTCCCGCATAAATTCTGCGAGTTGATTTCGCGGCACGTAAATTTCCGTGATGATTTCAGTTGCTGGCTTGCTCGCACCTAATCGTTGATCCAAAATTTGATGATAGCCTTCCCGGTAATCGCTCAATTGGTGCGTGTCGGACCAATAAACCTGGCCCGATGTGGAAAGATAATATCGAGCATATTCTTCAAACGCCCTGCGACGATCGGTATGAGCGAGCATGAGCAACGTCATCCAGTTATCGGAACTGAGCCGTTTGTTTTCAGACGGCATCGGTGTGTCCGCCGCGACCGGACGATAACACGAAAAAACGCCGCGATGGAGAAAATCATCTGTCTTTTCATCAATCGAAAATTGAAAATCGCCATAGAGAAATCCGTCCGCGATTCTCTTTTCGAGCGCGGGCATCAGTTCCTCTATCGTTTTGATTTCGACGACACGTTGAACTTTTTGACGTGGGATCAGCCGCAGCTTTAAAGAATAAACCAATCCGAACAAACCGTAGCCGCCGCTGATGAGCCGAAATAGTTCGGAGTTTTCTTGGCGGTTACAGGTTTGGGCTTTTCCATCAGCATTAATCATCGTGAGCGATTCGACGTCAGTGATGAACGGTTTCATGCGCAAACCGCGCCCGTGAATGTTCGCAGCCAACGCGCCCCCCAAACTCAAACGGTCTGCACCCGTTTGCTTTTGCGCAATTCCCCAGGCCCGCGATTGTCCGGCCTGCCGTGCCACCAGATAGGCAATCAATTGCGACCATTGGATTCCGGCTTCGACTTCCATAACGCCGGTCTCGCCATCAAAATTCAAAATACGATTGAGCTTTGTCGTATCGACCAGCACCGCATCATTGGCAAATTGTTGCGCTCCCATTGCATGACGTCCGCCTGCGATACAAACAGCATGCCGTTGACGCCGAGCGGCCCGCACCACTTGCTCTAACGAACTTAACGAATTGGTTTCGACAATTCGCTTAACCCACGTCGGGTTGAGTTGAGAGTGGACATCGTTGACTAATGTTCTTTCCGAAGGTCGGGAGAAATGCGCGCAACCACTTTGATAAAGTGCGAATACTCCAGCGCTCTTGAGAAAGGCCCTTCGTTTAAGTTTCATGCGAGACAATTCTAAAAAAACGGTTGCGAGATTCAAACGGGCATGGCCACGTTTGAGAGACTAGCAACAGCGCTTTGAAAAAGCTAACGAAGCAAACCCAACACTGTTTAGCGAGATCATTCGTCGCGAGTGGTGCTCTGCACACAATCGCGCGCAGCTTGCGAATTACGGTTGAGGCGCGAAACCCATTTGCCCCAAAATTTCCTGACCCCGTTTGGACTGGACGAATTGGACAAACTCCCGCGCCGCCGCAGACTCCCTGGCTTTGTTCGTGTGCAAACGGAGCACGCGCGCGTAGGGATATTGGTTTTTATTAATTGACTCGACACTTGGAGCCACTCCGCCGATGGAAACGGCTTTGATCGCCGCTGTTTTCGGCGAATCGATGCTGGAATAGCCGATGCCGTTCACGTCCTGAGCGACCGCTTGAACAATCCCGTTGTAATTCGTAAAAGTTTTTAAACCAGCAGCGTAAGATCTTTTGTCCATCGCCAATTCCTGAAAACCAAGATACGTCCCGGAAATCGGATCGCGGATATACAAATGAATCGGAGAATCTGCGCCGCCCACCGTGTTCCAGTTTGTGATCGCGCCGGTGAAAACATCCTTTACCTGATCCTGCGACAACTTCGCCACGGGATTTCCGGCATTCACGATCACTCCCACGCTGTAAGTGCCGATTACGTAATCGTTAATTGCGATGGATCGATCTTTGGCCAATTCCATTTCGTTGGTGGTCAAGTTTCGCGATGCGGCAGCGATGTCGCAGCGTTCCACCATCAGTGCGCCCAAACCGTAGGAAGTCCCTTTGAATTCCAGATCGAAATTAACGTTGGGATGGTCTTTCTTGAATTCCGCAATCAAGCGCGGGGCGAGTTCTTCCCCAATCGTGTTTGAGCCACGGATAATGACTGTGGTGGTTTCCGATGTTTTCGGCGCGCAACTGGCAATTATCAGACTGATCAAAATAACAGCGAGGGTTCTCAGACCGCTTGCTGATAGCAGACTGAACATTTCAGACAAAGTTTTTTTCATGACGAATCCTTCGGTTGATGGACTTAGATTTGGTGAAGCGAATCTTCAGAAGTGGCAGCGCGTTTATCAAGCGAAAACGTTGCAATTTTCCTTGCGCTGCGGTCAACAACCCGGCGACCGGGTCGCGTCCGAGGTGCATTTTCTCGACTGCTTACCTCAACGACAAACAAACCCAAAAAAAATCAAAACTTACTTGACCTCAACGCATACATGGGCTACTAATATTTCATATCCAATTCATTGAAACAAACACAGCTACGGCTAATTATGCAGGAAATCCATTAAAACACTACTCATGAAAACTACTAATCGACCCTCATCACCCCACCTGTTCCGGTACCTTTTCCTTGCCTTGCTGCTGGTCAGCTTTTCGCTTCACGCCAGAGTGTTGGATGATTTTAACACGGATCCCCTGTCTAACTGGTCTCCTCCAGCCCTCGGAGGCACTATGGTTCAAACAAACGGGCAAGTGACGGTCACGCCCGGTGCCTCTGCCGGCCTTTACACCTTCAGCAAAAAAACCACTGAGACTTTCACGAACATTGCGACCCACACCCTTGAATTCAAGGTCTTGGTTAACAGCATCTTTACGAATGCTACGGTGACCAACGGGCTTGCGATTGTAGGTTGGGTGCCAACGGGCGGCAACCCTGGAACCGCTGGCGGAGGGTATTTCCTGGCTGCGGGTCCAAACCGGATCCAAATTTGGGCTAACTCGGCTCCTATTTACGCCACCAACCTGGTCACGAGCATACAGGCTTCCAACATTTATTTGGCGATGCGCATGACGCCTTCTGGTGCCAACATGCTCGTGAAATCCACCGTTTATAAGAAAGCCGACGGTCGTTACAACGTGTTATTTGAGTACACCGCGACTAACACGGTTAACACTCTCATCGGCCCTGGTGGCAATGCCTTCCTTGGAGCGTTTAACGATTCTTCATTGCCTGCCACCGCAGTCAGCTTTGATGACCTTCAAGTTTACGATACAGTGAGAGTGTTGGTGGATGATTTTTCCGGTGTCTATCCCGGCACAGGTTGGACCGACTACACCCCTGGGACAGCGACCAATTACAACGATGGCAGCGGCCATTTAGTGACAGTTGGCCAGAACGCTGGCACCACCAGCGGAACGTACCGGTCTGATAAAACTTACAAGATCTCGGATGGCGTGCGTTTGGAATTGCGCGCCGATGTATTTGATTCAACGGCTGGTGCTACAGCTAACTTTACGGTGTTGGGCTATATTCCCAACGGCGCAGCGGACTTTGGCGCGCTCACAGAATATCACATTGCCTATACTTCAGCTCAGTTTTACGTGGGGAAGAAATTTAACGTTTGGTGGGATGTAGCCTTCAATCTAGCAGCGCCTCAGACCAATGCTCGATTGATTCAAACTTTGACAGGTGAAGGCACCAGTGTCCGAGTTGAAAGCCGGTTGGAGAATCTGAGTGTGGATGTTAATGACCCGGCCCGCGTGGTATATCAAAGAATGTTTGTCGATACTGGAGCAGCAGGTGGTCCTCCTTATCTTAACACCGAGGGCTATTTCGCTCTTTCCCAATATTTTGCGGGTGGGCCAGGTAACTATGCCAGCTATTGGGACAGCGTTGAAGTAAATACTACGATTGGAGGTAACGCGCCGCCGCTTATTTCAGGTCAATCGCCGGCTAATGGCAAAAACTTCCATGTTGCCGCTGCCGGAGTTTCATTCAATGTAAATGATGATGTGAGCGCGCCAATCAACAATATTAAATTGACGCTCAACGGGGTCGTTTATACGAATGGCTCGCCCAACGTCACCATCACGCCGACGAACGCATCGAGCATCAGCCGCCACTTTGTGTTAACTGGCCTTGCGACAGACGTTTTATATGTTGGTAGCATCCAGGCGTCAGATAACCTCAACGCCACCAACATTGTTCATTACGAATTTGACACTTTCCTGACGAATAACATCCAGGTGGAGGCCGAGGATTTCAACTACAGCAGCAATCCTGGCGTGGACGGCGGTCTGTTCTTGGATACGGGCTTGAATGCCTACGCTGGGTTTCAAGGCACTGCGGAAATCGACTACCACGACAGTCGGACTGGTGGAAATAATGCTAATCCCATTCCTTACCGTCCTTTGGATTACCCCCGTCAATATCCTACCGGAGATCCAGCGCGCCCCCAATACGTCAACGCAAGCCAGCCGGAGTACCTGGTCTATGACAACAACAACAATGATTGGCGGAATTATACTCGCACTATTCCTGCGGGCACTTACAAAGTCTATTCCCGGCAGTCCACGTTCTTGCTCCCCATCTCTCTGGTCACTCTTGATAAGGTAACGAGCGATGCTCACACCAACGGTCAAACGACGGTTGGATTGGGGGCATTCATCCAAAAAGGTGACGCAGCCGGCGATACCGGTGCCGACGTTCATCGTGACGTGCTACTCACTGACATGTTTGGAAATCCAGCGATCGTTCGCACTGCAGGGGGGGAAATCACATTGAGAGTTTCAGATCGCTTCGTCAATAATGGGGATTCGGAAGTTTACCATAACTACTTTGTGTTGCTTCCGACGGCAGATCCTGGCACTTTGAGACCGATCGTGACCCAGACTGCGCCGCTACCTGGTGACACAAAAAGACAGTCGGGAGCTACAGAGAGGACATTTGCCTCGATTGCCAATCGGGATACGACCGTCAATGTAGGGACAGTTGCATTGCAGATTAATGGTGTCTCGATCCCTGGCGCGATCGTTACCGCCATTAGCGGCGGAGCTGAGATCGATTGGTCTTTGGTCAATGTGCCCGCGACCCGGGTCATCACTAACACCGTGACCTATCAGGATAGCGCTGGCACAAATCTGGCCTACAGCTGGACCTACAGCTATCCTTTCCTCAGTGCCACCAACCGATTGCCAGTTGGCTCTCTGCCCACCCGGGGATTTGCCCATCGCACGGCACAGGATGGCGCCGCCAGTGGCGACACCTTGGCCCGCGCTGAGGATCAAATGGCCATCCCTCCTGTAATCGTTTCAGCCCAAAATTGGGCCACTAACGTGGATGTCTTGAATTGGAATGATAATACCGGTGTACCGAGTTACGTCCCAGGATTGGACGGCGGAATCTCCGGGTATGCAGCAGGACCTTACGATTACATCGCCACGGAGGATTTGGCCTACCTGAGCCTGAAGGCGGGTGGCAATCGTTTCCAAGTCGCTAGCGATGATGGGTTCCAATTGCGTTCCGGCACCAACACGACCGATAAAGGCGCAACGGTATTGGGCGTATCAGATGGCAATACATTTTACGGCTCGTTTGACTTCGTGGTAGAAGCGGACGGTCTGTATCCGGTTCGTAACCTCTGGTATGAACAAGGCGGCGGTGCTAATTTTGCGCTCAGTGCCTACAACTTCGCCACCAGCACTTACAATGTGGTTAATGATCCAGCCAATCCGGCGGGTGTCGTGAAGGCTTATCTTCCTGGCATTCCGACCCTGTTGCTGTCCTCGGCAACGGTCGGCGGAACCTACACAAGCCTTCCGGGAGCTGTAATCGACATTCCCACGAAGACGATCACGGTGGCGACCTCCGGTTCGACACGGTTCTATCGGATACAGTCGGCCAGTGTTGTTACGATCACGAGCATCTCGGTGGTCGGCAGCAACGTGGTAATCACGTATCTGTGAGTTAACCTTTTTTCGCACAACGGCTGGTCGTCAAACGACCAGCCGTTTTTTTTGTACGGTGACTTTTTTAAACCGTGTCTTCTCGGTGTTGACCTGAGCAGTCTGCCCATTCGTGGGTGAAGCCGCGTATTTTGAGTTGTTGCGAACGAGCGATCGGTCTATTCTATTCGAAGAAACAAACGCCGGTTGAATTTTCGAAATGAGTAAAACAGCATTGCCAACGTTCCATCGCCGAATCCATCTCTCGGCGGCAATGGGTTTGACATGTGCGTTCCTGGGGCAACGAGGAATTGGTGCCGACCAGCCCAAGGTCGATTTTGCGCGGGACATTCAACCGATCTTCATCAAGCGCTGCTACGAGTGTCACGGGCCGGACAAACAAAAGAGTGACTTTCGACTAGATCTGAAACCGGACGCAGCCCGCGGAGGCAAATCGGAAAAACCCTTTTGGGTGGTCGGCAAGAGCAGTGAAAGTCAGTTGATTAAACGGGTCACTTCGAGTGATCCCGACGAGCAAATGCCCTCCAAGGGCGAGCGGTTGACGGCTGAACAGATTGGTTTTTTACGAGCATGGATTGATCAGGGCGCTGTCTGGCCGGACGAACAAAAGCATTGGGCGTTCAGCAAACCGGTGCGCCCGGAATTGCCCGTCGTCAAAAATAAATCCTGGCCCCGCAACACAATTGACGCCTTCATCCTCGCCCGTCTGGAGCAGGATAAACTATCTCCGTCGCCCGAGGCGGATCGGGCCACCTTAATCCGCCGGTTGAGCCTTGATCTTACCGGCCTGCCACCGACGATCGCAGAAGTGGATGCGTTCCTGAACGACCGCAGCAGTCAGGCTTATGAAAAGGTTGTTGACCGGTTGCTCGCCTCGAATCATTACGGTGAAAACCTCGCCCGCGGGTGGCTCGACCTGGCGCGCTACTCCGATTCCAACGGCTATCAGGTGGACCTGGCGCGTTCGATGTGGCCCTACCGGGAATGGGTGATCAACGCATTTAACCAGAACATGCCGTTCGACCGCTTCACCATCGAGCAACTTGCTGGCGACCTGTTGCCGAACGCCACGCTGGAGCAGAAGATCGCCACCGGTTTTCACCGCAACACCAAGATCAACGACGAGGGCGGCGGCGACGAGGAGGAATACCGAACCAAAGCGGTGAAGGACCGGGTCGCCACCACCGGCACCACCTGGCTGGGCCTGACGGTGATGTGCGCCGAATGTCACACTCACAAGTACGACCCGATTTCCCAAGAGGATTACTATCGGCTCTACGCCCTGTTCAACACCACCGCCGACAAAGGCAACTACAGTCCGGAACCCGCCGTCGCCGTGCCTGCCCCACCGATGGGATCCATGGTGCGCTATCTGCGTGATCGCCTGTCAACAGTGCGTCAAGAACTGGCTACGGCGGAGAAGCAACTCCCGACCGAACAGGCAGAGTGGGAACGAAAGATTGCAGGCCGGTCGAACATCTGGGAGACGTTGACTCTGACGAATGCCATATCCACCGGTGGGGCCACCTTTACGAACCTGTCCGATGAATCGGTTCTCGCGACCGGCATCAACGCAACCTACGACACCTACCAGTTCGAGGCCGAAACGGGCCTGAAAAACATCACGGCGATCCTGCTGGAAGTGTTGCCTGATCCGAGCCTGCCCAAAAACGGCCCGGGGCGCTGGGGACAGACCGGTAATTTCATTTTGGACGAACTCGGCTTGACGGCGAGGCCGAGATCGGGCGCTGAGTTCACGCCAGAAACGATCTACTTTGGCCAGGCGACAGCCGACTGGGAACAGCAGTATTATCGTGCCGAACATGCGGTGGATCGAAATCCAAAAACCGGATGGGCCATCGGGCCCCGATTTGGCGAGCGTCATTTTCTTATCGCTGAGCTGAAGTCACCGGTGCGTTTTGAATCGGGTGCCAAACTCGGTTTCCGATTCGACTCATACCACGGCAACAATCACACCGTGGGTCGTCTGCGGCTCTCGGTTACAAGTGAGGCGGATCCGTCCAAGCTTTGGCCGCTGCCGCCCCCGGTCGCCGCCCTGCTGGTGGTTCCGGCAGGGCAGCGCACCCAGGAACAACATCGCCAGTTGGCGGCTCACTATCGCACGGTGTCGCCGACCATTCGCAACTTGGAGCGGGAGATCTTCCGGCTCAACGAGCGCGAAACCGAGCTGGCCAATAAGAAATTTACTACGCTGGTGATGAAGGAACGCGCCGAGCCCCGGACGACGTTTGTTCATGTGCGAGGAAATTTTTTGGAGCAGGGCAAGGAAGTCACGCCCGGTACGCCGGCAATTCTACCGCCGTTGCCGGACGATCAACCGCCCAATCGTCTCGCGCTGGCCCGATGGCTGGTCAGGGCGGACAATCCGCTCACCGCCCGTGTGACAGTGAATCGCTTTTGGGAACGGCTCTTTGGCACCGGGATCGTGAAGACGAGCGAGGATTTCGGCAAACAAGGCGAGTCACCGTCGCATCCCGAACTGCTGGATTGGCTCGCCTGCGAATTCATGCAACCAAGCTCGTCTCAACCCTCAGCACTTATCTCGCCACCTCTCCATGCTTGGGACGTGAAGCAACTCCTCAAACAAATGGTCATGTCGGCTACCTATCGCCAGAGCGCGTCGGCGGATGACGAGCGCCTGGAGAAGGATGCCTATAACCGGCTGCTGGCTCGCGGGCCGCGGTTTCGCATGGACGCCGAAATGATCCGCGATCAGGCGCTGGCCGTAAGTGGCCTGCTCAATCCGGAGGTCGGCGGGCCGAGTGTCTATCCCGAACAAGTGCCAAACCTTTGGAAAGAGCTGGGCTTTCTGCGTCCTGAGATCGGCATGGACGAATGGCCCACCAGCCAGGGGCCGGAGCTTTACCGCCGCGCCCTCTACACCTTTTGGCGTCGCGTCTGCACCTATCCGACCTTCGCCACGTTTGACGCCCCGAGCCGCGACGTTTGCATCTCGCGCCGTCCGCGCTCCAACACACCTTTGCAGGCGCTGGCCGCTTTGAACGAACCGACGCTGTTGGAAGCCGCACGGGTATTGGCGCAGCGGATTTTGCTTCAGGGCGGTGCTGATCCGGGCCAACAAATCGAATATGCGTTTCGTCTTTGCATGGCCCGGCCTCCTACCAAGCTGGAACAGCAACGTCTGGTCAACCTTTACGAGCAACAGTTGAAAAGTTTTGAACGCGATGTCAAATCGGCCGAAGAACTGGTAAGCCAGGGTGCCGCCGAGCGCCCGGCCAGTCTGGACGTTCGCAAGCTCGCGGCCTGGATGATGGTCGCCAATGTGTTGCTTAATTTGGACGAGACGCTCACGAAAGGTTAAATATGTTTGTGCCGGATCTGGAAAACTTAAAACATGTCACCCGCCGGAAATTTTTTCAACAATGTGGCACCGGCATGGGCGCGCTCGCTTTAAGTTCGCTGCTGAATGAAAAACTTTTCGCCGGACCGAGTAAAAACGCCCTCGGATCAGCGCCGCCCGGTTCGCATTTTGCGCCGAAAGCCAAAAACATTATTTACCTCTTCCAATCCGGCGGGCCGTCCCACCTCGACCTGTTTGACTACAAGCCGGAACTCATCAAACGCAATGGCCAAAAGATGCCGGATGAAATCTTGAAGAACATCCGGCTGGCGCAGATTGGCAAAGACGCCGCATTGCTCGGCACCAATTACAAGTTCCAGCAGCACGGCAAGTCGGGGGTGTGGCTCTCGGAACTTTTGCCGCAGCTCTCGACCATCGTGGACGACGTCGCGTTTGTGCAGGGTTTTCATTCGGAAGCGTTCAACCACGATCCCGCCACCCTTTTCATGAACACCGGCGCGCAACTCTCCGGCCGACCCAGCATGGGTTCGTGGTTCAGCTACGGTCTGGGCAGCGAGAACAAAGACCTGCCCGCATTCGTGGTCATGACTACCGGCGTTGGCCAACCGCTCACCAACAATTCCTGGGGCAGCGGGTTTCTCCCCACGGTGCATCAAGGCGTGCAACTTCGCTCGCAGGGTGATCCGGTGTTGTTCGTCTCGAATCCGGCCGGCATGGGCGCGGCACGCCGCCGCCAATCGCTCGACGCGGTGCGCGACCTGAACCAGATGCGCTACGATGTGTTGCGCGACCCGGAAATTGCCACGCGCATTTCCGCCTACGAACTGGCGTATCGGATGCAGACGAGTGTGCCGGATGTGATGGATATTTCCAAAGAGCCGCCAGCCATGCACGAAGCGTATGCCACGACACCTGGTCGCGCTTCGTTTGCCAACAACTGCTTGCTCGCGCGCCGACTGGTCGAACGCGGCGTGCGCTTTGTTCAGTTGTATCATCGGGGCTGGGATCATCACGGCGGGCCGGATGGCAATCTGGTTTTCGACCTGAAAAAGCGTTGCCTCGAAACCGATCAACCCACGGTAGCTCTGATCAAAGACCTCAAAGCGCGCGGATTGCTGGACGAAACGCTGATCATCTGGGGTGGTGAATTTGGACGCACCCCCATGATGCAGGGAAGCTTGACGCCGGACAATATAGGCCGCGACCATCACCCGCATGGCTACACCGTCTGGCTCGCCGGCGGCGGCATCAAGCCCGGTATTGTCCATGGCAAGACAGACGACTTCGGTTTTTACGCGACTGAAAACAAGGTCCACGTTCATGACCTGCACGCCACGATCTTGCACCTGTTCGGCTTAAACCACACGCAACTGACTTACCGATTCCAAGGCCGCGACTTCCGACTGACCGACGTGCATGGCGAGGTTGTAAAACCGTTGTTGGCTTAAGGAAGGAAGGATCGCATCGGCGGCTCGCGATCCTCGATGTTCGGCGACCCCAAAATTTACAACAAAAACAATTTCCAGACCCCCCGTTCCGATAGCGAAATTTCTCGCCCAGAAAAAGCGGCTTTGAGTTGTGGGAGAAAATTACACTTACAACAGGCG